>NZ_LR877185.1:424872-483837 GCF_903995135.1 Pseudoalteromonas sp. 3J6
TTGTTATTTGTACAGAGTTTTCAAAAGTAAAAAAGAATGATAGCAGTATCATTCAGTGCCAATTTAATCCTCGGATTAATTGGTATCTACTTTAGTATTCAATATTAACTTCTGGCGAAGTTAAGCTGTCACAAAACAAAGACCCGTTTGGGTTGTATGGTTAAGTGACTAAGCGTACACGGTGGATGCCTTGGCAGTTGGAGGCGATGAAGGACGTATTAACTTGCGATAAGCCTAGTCAAGCTAGTAAAAAGCACTTGAGACTAGGATTTCCGAATGGGGAAACCCACCTGCTTGCAGGTATCGTTAACTGAATACATAGGTTAACGAGGCGAACGCGGAGAACTGAAACATCTAAGTACCCGTAGGAAAAGAAATCAACCGAGATTCCGATAGTAGCGGCGAGCGAAATCGGAACAGCCCTTAAGCTTATTATGTGTTAATGGAAGGCTCTGGAAAGTGCCACGATACAGGGTGATAGTCCCGTACATGAAAACGCATTTTAAGTGAAATCGAGTAGGTCGGAGCACGTGAAACTTTGACTGAATATAGGTGGACCATCATCTAAGGCTAAATACTCCCAACTGACCGATAGTGAACCAGTACCGTGAGGGAAAGGCGAAAAGAACCCCTGTGAGGGGAGTGAAATAGAACCTGAAACCGTGTACGTACAAGCAGTAGGAGCCCCTCGAGGGTGACTGCGTACCTTTTGTATAATGGGTCAGCGACTTATATTTTGTAGCGAGGTTAACCGATTAGGGTAGCCGTAGGGAAACCGAGTCTTAACTGGGCGAATAGTTGCAAGGTATAGACCCGAAACCCGGTGATCTAGCCATGGGCAGGTTGAAGGTTGAGTAACATCAACTGGAGGACCGAACCCACTAACGTTGAAAAGTTAGGGGATGACCTGTGGTTAGGAGTGAAAGGCTAATCAAACCGGGAGATAGCTGGTTCTCCCCGAAATCTATTTAGGTAGAGCCTCGGACGAATACTTACGGGGGTAGAGCACTGTTAAGGCTAGGGGGTCATCCCGACTTACCAACCCTTTGCAAACTCCGAATACCGTAAAGTAATATCCGGGAGACACACGGCGGGTGCTAACGTCCGTCGTGAAGAGGGAAACAACCCAGACCGCCAGCTAAGGTCCCAAAGTCATAGTTAAGTGGGAAACGATGTGGAAAGGCCCAGACAGCCAGGAGGTTGGCTTAGAAGCAGCCATCCTTTAAAGAAAGCGTAATAGCTCACTGGTCGAGTCGGTCTGCGCGGAAGATGTAACGGGGCTAAACTATGCACCGAAGCTGCGGATTCAGAATTTATTCTGAGTGGTAGGGGAGCGTTCTGTAAGCGGTTGAAGGTGTACCGGGAGGTATGCTGGACGTATCAGAAGTGCGAATGCTGACATGAGTAACGATAATGCGGGTGAAAAACCCGCACGCCGGAAGACCAAGGGTTCCTATCCCATGTTAATCAGGGTAGGGTAAGTCGACCCCTAAGGCGAGGCCGAAAGGCGTAGTCGATGGGAAACGGATTAATATTTCCGTACTTGGTATAATTGCGATGGGGGGACGGAGCAGGCTAAGCAAGCATGGCGATGGTAGTCCATGTGAAAGTGTGTAGGCTAGTGACTTAGGTAAATCCGGGTTGCTGTTAGGCTGAGACACGAGACGAGTCACCAAGGTGATGAAGTTGCTGATGCCATACTTCCAGGAAAAGCCTCTAAGCTTCAGATTATACCGAATCGTACCCCAAACCGACACAGGTGGTCAGGTAGAGAATACTAAGGCGCTTGAGAGAACTCGGGTGAAGGAACTAGGCAAAATCGTACCGTAACTTCGGGAGAAGGTACGCTCCGATTGGTGATGAGACTTGCTCTCTAAGCTGATTGGAGCCGCAGTGACCAGGTGGCTGGGACTGTTTATTAAAAACACAGCACTGTGCAAAATCGCAAGATGACGTATACGGTGTGACACCTGCCCGGTGCCGGAAGGTTAATTGATGGGGTTATCTTCGGAGAAGCTCTTGATCGAAGCCCCGGTAAACGGCGGCCGTAACTATAACGGTCCTAAGGTAGCGAAATTCCTTGTCGGGTAAGTTCCGACCTGCACGAATGGTGTAACCATGGCCACGCTGTCTCCACCCGAGACTCAGTGAAATTGAAATCGCAGTGAAGATGCTGTGTACCCGCGGCTAGACGGAAAGACCCCGTGAACCTTTACTACAGCTTGGCACTGAACATTGAACCTACATGTGTAGGATAGGTGGGAGACTTTGAAGCAGAGACGCTAGTTTTTGTGGAGTCGTCCTTGAAATACCACCCTTGTAGTTTTGATGTTCTAACGTTGGCCCCTGAATCGGGGTTACGGACAGTGCCTGGTGGGTAGTTTGACTGGGGCGGTCTCCTCCCAAAGAGTAACGGAGGAGCACGAAGGTTGGCTAAGTACGGTCGGACATCGTACGGTTAGTGTAATGGTAGAAGCCAGCTTAACTGCGAGACAGACACGTCGAGCAGGTACGAAAGTAGGTCATAGTGATCCGGTGGTTCTGAATGGAAGGGCCATCGCTCAACGGATAAAAGGTACTCCGGGGATAACAGGCTGATACCGCCCAAGAGTTCATATCGACGGCGGTGTTTGGCACCTCGATGTCGGCTCATCACATCCTGGGGCTGAAGTCGGTCCCAAGGGTATGGCTGTTCGCCATTTAAAGTGGTACGCGAGCTGGGTTTAGAACGTCGTGAGACAGTTCGGTCCCTATCTGCCGTGGGCGTTTGAGAATTGAGAGGGGTTGCTCCTAGTACGAGAGGACCGGAGTGAACGAACCGCTGGTGTTCGGGTTGTCATGCCAATGGCATTGCCCGGTAGCTACGTTCGGAACTGATAAGCGCTGAAAGCATCTAAGCGCGAAGCAGGCCTCGAGATGAGTTCTCACTAGACTTTTAAAGTCTCTGAAGGGCCGTTGAAGACTACAACGTTGATAGGCAAGATGTGGAAGTGGTGTGAGCCATTAAGCTAACTTGTACTAATTACCCGTGAGGCTTAACCATACAACGCCAAACGCGTTTTATGTGATAGTGAAACAAGCGAAGAAGTTAATAGACTAAAGTAGATTACTGAAAACTTTTATTATCAGAATTCCAAATTTTAGTAAGCTCGATTAAATCGAACTTACACCAAATTTGCTTGGTGACAATAGCGTTTTGGACCCACCTGACCCCATGCCGAACTCAGTAGTGAAACGAAACAGCGCCGATGATAGTGTAGCATTTGTTATGTGAAAGTAGGTCATTACCAGGCTCCAAATAAGAGAAAGCCCGACTCGAAAGAGTCGGGCTTTTTTACGTCTACAGAAAAGTGAAAATATTAGCCGTCAGCTATCAGTTTCGCAGCGTTAACCTGACCATCGTAGCGTGGGTTGAATATCTCGAAACCCACGGATAAAAGAACACGAAGAACACGACAGAGGATGAGAGCGTAGCATTTGTTATGTGGCTCTCTCCATCGCTGTGGGCACTAAGACATTCTACTGCGTTGTCGCTACGAAGTAGCGCACCGACTCCAAATACAAGAAAGCCCGACTCGAAAGAGTTGGGCTTTTTTACGTCTGCATAAAAGTGCAAAAACAGGCGCAAGGTGTAGGGAAATAGTTGTGGTATAGGGAATAACTGGTTGGGAAAATTTATATGTGGTTTTATGCGAATAAGTAACTAAGCTTGTGCGTAATTTGACTTGTTGCCTAACCAGCGTTGAATGAGAGGGTCTACATACTGAGGATATTGCTTCAACATCTGTTGTGCTATGGGTCTAACTTGATTTAAGGTCTGCTTATCTCTTGTTAAGTCTGCAATTTTGAATTCTGCTAAGCCGGTTTGTTTTGTTCCAAGGACTTCACCTGGGCCGCGTATTTCTAAATCACGTTCTGCGATAACAAATCCGTCGTTACTATCGCGCAGTACTCCTAACCGTTTCTGTGCGGTATGTGAAAGTGGTGCATGGTATAAAAGCACGCAGTGAGATGCCGTAGCTCCACGGCCTACGCGGCCACGTAGTTGGTGAAGCTGTGCTAAACCTAGGCGCTCAGGGTTTTCGATAATAATCAAACTCGCATTAGGCACATCAACCCCAACTTCGATCACGGTTGTTGCCACAAGTACATGAATTTTACCCGCTTTAAAGTCGCTCATAATGGCTTGCTTTTCCGTAGCTTTCATTCGCCCATGGACTAAGCCAATAGCAAGCTCAGGTAATGCTTCTTTTAGCTGTAATGCGCTGTCTTCCGCTGCTTGGCATTGTAGTACTTCAGACTCGTCTATTAGTGTACATACCCAGTAAACCTGTCGACCTTGTTCGTTACAGGCAAGTTTTACGCGCCTAATAATGTCATCTCGACGAGTATCAGGAATCGCAACTGTAGTGATAGGAGTCCGCCCAGGTGGTAATTCGTCAATCACTGAGGTTTCTAAGTCTGCATAGGCAGTCATCGCCAGCGTACGTGGTATAGGAGTTGCTGTCATTACTAGCTGATGTGGATAACAATCACCAAAACGGCCTTTTTCACGCAATGATAAACGTTGATGAACTCCAAAGCGGTGTTGTTCATCAATAATGATAAGTACAAGATTGTTAAATTTTACTTCATCTTGAAATAACGCATGGGTACCGATAATCATTTGCGCTTCACCTGAGGCGATCATTGCAAGTGTACTTACGCGCTCTTTACCTTTTGTTTTACCACCTAACCAAGCAACCGTTATTCCAAGGCTTTCAAACCAGCTAGAAAAGTTGATTCCGTGTTGCTCTGACAATATCTCTGTTGGCGCCATTAATGCGACCTGGTAGCCTTTTGCTATCGCAGTTAACGCGCTCAGTGCTGCGACTAGTGTTTTACCAGAGCCAACGTCCCCTTGGACAAGTCGCATCATAGGGTAAGCGTGTTGCATATCTGCTTTAATTTCTGATACCACACGGCTTTGTGCATTGGTTGGCGCAAAGAGTAATTGTGCTAAAAATTGTGTTTCTAATGAATTAGTGGGCTCAAGTGCAACGGCTTTAACTTGTTGTCCCTGTTCTCTTACTTTTAATAAACTGAGATTTTGCGCCAGTAATTCTTCAAATACGAGCCGCTGCTGAGCTGGGTGAGTCCCTTGTTCAAGCGCACTTATATCAACATCATTAGGAGGGCGATGCAGTAATAATAACGCATCACTTAACGGTAGTTGCGATGGTTGCCATTGTTGGGGAAGTAGCTCTTCTACTGCATACTTTTGAAGTAATTCTATTGCCTGTTCACTCAACGCCCTAATAGAGAGCTGCTTTAACCCCTCGGTTGTTGAATAGACTGGCGTAAGTGTTGATGATGTTGGTTGTTGTTCAAAAGTGTCGCTAATACTGTATTCAGGATGACTCATTTCAAAGCCAATACGTCCGCGACGTATTTCGCCAAAGCAACGAATTATTTTGCCTGTGCTAAATGCATTTTTTTGTGCTGCGGTAAAATTAAAAAATCGTAGTGTTAACCTACCTGTACCATCATTTATTTGGCAAACCAGCATGCGCCGCTTTCCAAAGGTTATTTGACTGGTTTCAATGGTTGCTTGAACAGTTACGTGGCTATGAGGGGTCAACTCACTAATTGTATAAATACGGGTTCTGTCTTCATACCTAAGCGGCAAATGAAATAGCATGTCCTGTACTGTACTAATACCTAGCTTTAAAAGCCGTTCAGCCATTTTAGGACCAACGCCTTTAAGTTCTGTGATTGGGTATTGGCTTAAGCTAGGTTTAGACAATGTAGGCTCAATTATTATTATTTAGTAAGTTAAGTGTACTGATACACTGTATATGCATCAAGTATGTTTTAACGCCTGCCAAAACTGTTCATCAGCAACAATTTCGCCGTTTTCATCAAGAGCAGGGTAAGGTAGGTTTTTTTGTTTGCATTGCCTTGCAATAATTGGGTGGCAGCCTTCAAAGTACATTGGGTGCTTAATTTCTTCACTCAGCATATTTCTATTGTATAAACCAGCTAGATCACGTTGACGCTGCGCCTCAAATAAAATTAGGGCTGCTGCAACGGATACATTTAACGACTGCACCATGCCTTGCATTGGAATAATGATGTTTTGATCTGCATACTTTAAGGCTTGTGGAGAGATCCCCGTTTTTTCTTGACCGACAATAATTGCAGTAGGTTTGGTGTAATCAATTTCTCTGAAGTCGACAGCATCTTCACTTAAATGCGTCGCTAAAATTTGTACATCAGGATTATGAGTACGCATACTCGCAACGGCATCATCTATGTTTCTGTGAAGATGTGTGTCTAACCAGTTTTTACTGCCACCTGAGGTATTATTGGTTAGCCACTTTTGTTTTTCTGGCCACACGGCATGCACATGATGACAACCAACGGCATCAGCCGTTCTAACAATTGCTGATAAGTTATGGTGTTTGTGTACGTCTTCTAAGCATACGGTAAGGTCGGTTTGACGACGTGAAAGTACACTTTCAATTCTTTGGTAACGAGTTTGCTGCATGGGAGTCCTCTTTTTCGGCAAATTATACGAGATTTTTCACCTTAAGGCACCACTGTTCGACTAATCGGGTTTTGTAATGAGATCAGGGTTTCGGTTGATTGAATGGCTTCTATTGCCTGTATTTTATTGATTAATACATCTTGTAGATGATCGATAGAGCGGGTCATTACTTTAATAAAAATACTGTAATTACCAGTGGTGTAATATGCTTCGACCACTTCCTCTAATGATTCTAATTTTATAAGTGTTTGCGGATAATCGCGCGCGTTGTTCAAATTAATACCAATAAAACAACACACATCGTAACCTAATTGCTTTGTATTAATGGTTAGTTGAGTACCTGTGATGATCTCTGCATGTTTCATTTTTTCGATTCGCACATGAATTGTTCCTGCGCTTACACTAAAGCGTTTTGCTAATTCAGCATAAGGTGTACGCGCATTATCCATTAATGCATGCAGAATCTGTTTATCAAGATTATCGATTTGATAATTTTCCATAGATTTAACCGTCTTTAATTATGGTATTAGTTATTTTTATACCACTTTTTTAATGGTTTTAATATCGTAAAGCTATTTTTATTATGGGATATTGAATTAAATAGTTTAATTGTTACGATAACCTCATTGAAGCGTGATTGTGCGCTAAGTAGTAAATACAATAACTGGGAATGAGGCCAATTATTATGAGTTCACATTATGTGCAGCAGCAGCAGCAAATAAGTAAAGTTAAGCAGTTCTTTTCGCAGCAATTAGAACAAAAACTGGGCTTAATTGAAGTTCAAGCGCCTATTTTAGCTAAAGTAGGCGACGGTACACAGGATAACTTAAGTGGGCACGAGAACGCCGTGGCTGTGAATATTAAAGCGATTGCAGATAGCCGTTACGAAGTGGTGCATTCTCTTGCTAAGTGGAAGCGTAAAACCTTGGGTGAATATGGCTTTTCACAAGGTGAGGGAATTTATACGCAAATGAAAGCGTTGCGACCTGATGAAGATTCATTAAGCCCAATCCATTCTGTTTATGTTGATCAATGGGATTGGGAGCAAGTTATTTGTGAAAGTACGCAACGTTCGCTATCTACTCTCAAGCAAACGGTTGAAACAATTTACCAAGGTATTAAAGCCACTGAACAATATGTTAGTGCAAGCTTTGGCTTAAGAGCATTTTTGCCAGCTAAAATTACTTTTGTACACAGTGAAGAACTGCGTAAAATGTACCCTGACTTTAGCGCTAAGCAGCGTGAGAAAGCGATTGCTCAAGAATATGGTGCTGTGTTTTTAATTGGTATTGGCGGAGCATTAAGTGATGGTAAAATTCATGATGTGAGAGCGCCAGATTACGACGATTGGTCAACACCAACATGTGATCAGTATATGGGATTAAATGGCGATATTTTAGTATGGAATCCAATTCTTGAAGATGCTTTCGAAATATCATCTATGGGAATTCGAGTGAGCCCTGAAGTTTTGCAAGCTCAATTGGGAATTACCGGTGACAAAGACCGTTTAGAGTTTGATTGGCATAAAGCATTGTTAGAAAGTAAATTTCCTCAAACAATTGGTGGTGGTATTGGTCAGTCTCGCTTGGCTATGCTGTTATTACAAAAACAACACATAGGGCAAGTGCAGGTAGGTGTGTGGCCAGCGCAAACCTATGACAGTGTAGACGGCTTACTATAAAGAATAAGGGGCTGTTACTAACAGCCCCTTATAATTAAGTTTTAAACTCAATTTCTATTTTATTGTTTTCTAACTTAACATTACTTGGTGGAAAGTTACGAGTTGTTTTAAGTAACTTGTTGAATATATGGATTTCCACTCCAGAATGTAAAACGGTATTTACGGTTAAAATGGCTTCATCGAGCATGGTATTTAGTTTTTGCTCTAAACTCGCTATCTGCTTTTCTAGTTGTTCAGCTTGTTGACTATGATGTATCTGAGTTGATCCAATCTTATTCATGAGCTCGCTTTTTTTATCAGCATCTTTAATTAAATCTGCTTTTTCTAATGCAGCTTGTAAGCTATCAACCTGTTCATTTGCAGCTGTTAATTCACTAAAATATTTATCAATATCTTTGGTCATTTGAGTAGCTGAAGCGGCTAAATTAATTGCCATTTTAGCCCCTGATTCGTTACCAATTTCTCCGGCAATTAGTTTAGTGGCATCTAAAATTTCACCTCCAAATAACTTTCCTTTAGGTAGTTCTGATTGACCAATTTGAATTATATTTTTTGCTTTCATTGAGCTGTGGCTGGCTTGGCGGTCAAGCAATATGCTGTTAGCTTCAATGTAGCAATATTGAGAGTGTGAGGCATGCACATCACCTGCGCAAATTATTCTGCAAGACAGTGATTTATCTTCAGGCTTTTGATGGCCAATCACCCCTTGTTTTACAAGTATATCGCCACCGGCGGTTAATTCTCCAGATTCGACTGTACCAAAAACGGTAATGTCACCTGTTGCATTTATCCGCATTCCAGGCTCTACATTTTTACTAACTATAACACTACCTTCAAAGTCGATATGGCCTGTTTTTACAGACACATCGTTAACAGTGAAAATATCGTCAACACGCATTCCGTTATTTATTTCAACAGGCACGCCGGCAATAGTTGAAAGTAATTCCATCGGGTTATTTTTTGATATTTCAGTACCCTCACCTGCAATTAGGGCATGAACTTGCCCTGGTTTGGCTGGTAAAACATCACCTATCACGGTAAATCCTTCTTGACCAGGAGTAGCTGGTTGCTGCTGGATTAGTAATTCACCCGGTTTAACACTTGCTAATTTACCAAAATCACGCATATCAACACTACCGTCTTCTTTTAATTTGGGTGCTTTAAGGCGGTCTTTTAAGGTTTTAACCATGGCTTTAAATTTGCTATCTTGGCCGTCAGTAGGTAAACGTCCCTTAGCAAGTGGCCCGCTAACTACAGAGCCCGGAGGAAGCTCAAATTGCTTTTGTAAAAGCTGCTCTAAAAATGCTTGTTTATAACCTCTAGCAACATGCGCTTTCACTAATTCTTTTTTAGCTTCATCAAAACTGAGTGTTGCGCCACCTTTGGCGAGAGTGAGCGTGCCAGTGGCTAGCATTTTATCATCGCTGATTTCAACGATTAAGGTTGCATCGTGGCGTGTTGCAACGACTAAGATTCGTTCAGGTGTTGCACTACTGAAATAGTTATTTATGGCGTCATGATCGATTTCACACTCGCTGTAAGGCGATTGTTCAATTGCTTCAATAATAAAAGCAGCACTGGTGGGTGCAGATTTACTCGTATCGAGCAATACATTGCCATTATGAGCAAGCTTAAACACAAGTTATCCTTTTCTACTACAAAAGTAAGGTTTAATAAAATAACGTGATTACAGAGTGCTAGAATTTTAGTTTTGAGTCAAGAATTCATCAAAGTGTAGCTATAGAATGGGATAAAAGCTATGAGCGGCGCTCATAGCTTATAGAGGTTAGTTTGTTGAAGGAAGTTCCATAATGCCGTCAATTTCTACTTGTACACCTTTAGGGAGTGCACGAACGCCAATAGCTGCACGCGCAGGGTAAGGCTGTTTAAAATATTGGCTCATAACTTCGTTCACAATGGCAAAGTTTGAAAGATCAGTAAGGTAAATATTAACTTTTACTAGGTCTTGAATAGAACCGCCAGCTTCCTCACAAACCGCACTGATATTTTTAAATACTTGATGTGTTTGCTCACTAAAGTCTTCAGAAATAACGTCCATTGTTTCTGGGACAAGTGGTATTTGCCCTGATAAATAAACAGCTGTACCCACTTTTACTGCTTGGCTATATGTACCAATTGCTGCAGGTGCTTTATCCGTTGATATAAATGCTTTATTCATGATGTTCCTATTTTATTTTTTACGATAGACTTTTTGTACATCGGGCATAACACGTATGCGGCGCATAATATTGGCGACATGAATACGGTTTTTAACTGTGATCCCTAAGTCTATCACGTATAAATTACTTTCTTTTTCATCGGTAGCTATTTCTACAATATTGGCCTGCGTAGTGGCGACCACATTGGTTAATTTAGCCAGCGCACCTTGGTGGTTAATGATTTCAACTCTTAAAGTCGCTATATATTCTTTTTCTGGATTATCATCCCATTTTACGACTAGGTATTTCGAACGATCATTTTCCCAACCACGAATATTTTTACACTCTTGGCGATGAACGGTTAAACCTTTACCTTGGCTAACATGGGCAGTAATAGCGTCTCCAGGTACAGGACGACAACATTTAGAATAATTAACCAACATGCCTTCGGTACCAATAATGGTTGCTTTGGCACGCTTTGCGATATCGTTTAAATCATCATTGTCGTTTTGTAATAAGCGCTTAGCAATCAGCATACTCATTAAGTTACCTGAGCCAATCTCTACTAGCAATTCTAAGGTAGAGGAAAGCTCATGCTCTTCAAGCACTCGGGTAATATTTTCAGCTGGCAGGTTATCAAATTTGTTTTCCCCTAGCGCTGAGTCAAGTAAGCGACGACCAAGTAATAACGCTTCTTCATGCTGTTGACTTTTAAGGTAGTTGCGTACGCCTAAGCGTGCTTTGCCAGTAACAATAAAGTTAAGCCATGTTGCGTTAGGGTGAGCGCCTGAACTGGTAATAATTTCTATTGTTTGCCCTGTATCAATGGCTTTACTTAAAGGGTAAGGCTTGCGGTTCACACGTGCACCGACACAAGTATTACCTACATCAGTATGAACGGCATAAGCAAAATCAACCGCTGTTGCACCCATAGGAAGTTCAATAATCCGACCATCTGGGGTAAAGACATAAATTTCTTCTGGGAATAGCTCTGTTTTTACATTCTCTACAAATTCAAACGAGGAACCTGCGCTTTGTTGTAATTCCAATAAGCTTTGCATCCATTGGCGTGCGCGCTGTTGTGCAGTATGACCCGCATTATCACCCGACTTTTTATACATCCAGTGAGCTGCGACCCCTTTATCAGCCATGTGATCCATATCTAAAGTACGAATTTGAATTTCTACTGGAATACCATGCGGGCCAACTAAAGAAGTATGTAATGATTGGTAACCATTAGTTTTTGGTACAGCAATATAGTCTTTAAAACGGGTTTCGATTGGCTTATATAAGTTATGAGCTACACCAAGTACGCGATAACAGGTATCCATAGAGTCTACTGCAATACGAAATGCGTAAATATCCATGACTTCGTTAAACAGCAGCTCTTTGTTGAGCATTTTTTTATAAATACTGTATAGATGCTTTTCACGGCCTGATACGGTCGCTTTTATGCCAGATTCTTCAAGGCGAGCTTCAATTTCAGTTTGAATATTTGAAATAACTTCTTTGCGATTACCACGCGCTTTAGCCACTTCCGATTTAAGTGCACGATGACGCATAGGGTACAGTGCTTGAAAACCTAAATCTTCTAGCTCATTTTTTATATCATGAATACCTAAGCGATTAGCAATTGGTGCATAAATCTCAAGGGTTTCACGAGCAATACGGCGGCGTTTATCAGGACGAAGTGCGCCTAATGTGCGCATGTTGTGTGTTCTATCAGCTAGCTTGATTAAAATAACCCGAATATCTTGGGTCATTGCCATAATCATTTTTCGATAGTTTTCAGCTTGGAACTCTTTTTTATCTTTGAAGCTCAATTTATCAAGCTTGCTCACACCCTCTACGAGTTCTGCTACTGTTTCACCAAATATTTCAGCTAAATCTTGTTGGCTAAAATCGGTATCTTCAATCACATCATGCATGAGTGCTGCCATGAGCGTTTCATGGTCAAGATGCATGCTTGCTAATATTTGAGTGACTTCAACGGGGTGAGTAATGTAAGGCTCGCCACTTGAACGAGTTTGACCCTCATGAGCCTCTCGGGCTACCACGTAGGCTTTTTGAACTAGCTCAACATCGTCTGCTGGCAAGTATTTTGAGATTTTCTTTTTAAGACCTTCAAAAAGATACATTCACACTCCAATGTTCTCGTGAAGCAAATAAGTTAGGATAAGTTACGAATATACGATGAAAACAAAGGATTGCCAACGGCTATAGTTGAAAAACTATGCCGTTAGCTAAATCAGACCGGGCGGTTGATTATTGGTTGCCACCAACAATGGCAGCAACAGCAGCTAGTTCTGCCGCTTCTTGATGTTGTTGTTCTTCACGGTCAATAACATCCATTGAAGAATTATCAACTAAACCAAGTTCGATTTCACGTAAAGCAACAACTGTCGGCTTATCGTTCTCAGGATCTACTAGTGGATCTTTACCACCAACAGCAATTTGGCGGGCACGACGGGCCGCAACTAAAATTAAGTCAAAACGATTACCAATTGCATCTACTGCATCTTCAACTGTTACGCGAGCCATCTTAGCACTCCAAAATAATTTAAAAGCAAAGGCGTAGTTTACTGCACGCAGCAAGTTTCGCCAATAGCCAGTGGTTAATTTTTATCTATTTTAAGGCATGAACCGAAAATTAATCGTAATTTAGATTACTTGAGCAGCTCATTAATTAAAGTTTGATGACGTGTTGTTTGTGCTTTTAGCCTTAATCGCTGTGCAATTACTATGGTTTCTAAATCGCGTAAAGCAGTATCAAAATCATCATTCACTACAACATAGTCGTATTCGTTGTAATGAGAGGTTTCTGATTGAGCTTGCGCCATTCGACCTGCAATAATTTCAGCAGAGTCTTGGCCGCGATTATTTAAACGTTGCTCTAGTTCTTGTTTTGATGGCGGAAGAATAAAGATAGTTTTTACGTCGTCCATTATTTCTCGAACTTGGCGAGCGCCTTGCCAGTCAATATCTAAAAATACATCAATACCTGCGGCGAGTTGCTCTTCAATCGCTTGCTTAGAAGTACCATAATAGTTATCAAATACTTGTGCCCATTCAAAAAAATCATCTTTGGCAATCAGCGCTTTAAACTCATCAACTGATACAAAGTGGTAATGTTCTGCATTATTTTCACCAGGGCGCGGTGCGCGAGTGGTGTGCGATACCGATACTTTCATATCAGCATGCTTTTTAAGTAGTGCATTTATTAAGCTAGATTTACCTGCCCCAGAAGGTGCCGATAAAATGAATAAGTTTCCGCGAGAGTGTGCCATGATTTTTTACCTAAAATGAACAAGCACAGCCGTTAAAAAGGCCTGCCTTAATTTTACTATTGTACTTTATTTAATGAAGCTTACTCAACTGCTGCATACTTAGAGCAAATAGCCCGTGTCTAAGAGCATAGATACAGAGAGTTTGTGAAGGTGATTTTTACTCTCGCATAATGCAAAGACATGTGTTGCAACTTGCATATCTAAGTGATGTAATTTTTTATTATTATTTAAATTCAATAGGTTAAAGTTTGGAATAAAGTCTGCATTAGTTCAACTATGTAACTATAGAGGGCTTACGTATGAAATTAACCCATCTCGGAAAAGTTTGCTGTGTATTATGGCCTTGCACCGTTCTTAGTCAGCCATTTGAGAATTGTCCAAGTCAGGCTTTTTTAATGCAAGATGCCAAAGCACAGCTATACGGTATAGATTTAGTATCAGCTAAACCAACGGTGTTAGCCGCGGCTTTAACGTTTACTACTGAGGCAAACAATGAGAGCGTAAACGCCATTGGCTTCAATTATAAAGATCAGTACTTGTATGGCTTTAGCCGCCAAGCACCAAAAAGTGTGGTGCAAATAGACAGTAACTACCAAATGACTCGCTTAAATATCACAGGCCTGCCAAATACTAACTTTTATGTAGGTGACATTCAGGTTACAGGCGATGATGCAAACCAGCGTGCTTCATATTATGTTTATACTCCTCGGTATGGGCTTTACGAAATTGATTTAAACTTAGATTTAACCGCTGAGATTACTGCGCAGCTTTTACCTAATAGCGCTAACTGGAATTTAGGGATTTATGATTTTGCCTTTCATCCACAAAGTAATTTACTTTATGCAGTTGAATCAAATGGTGATTTGCATGAAATTAACGTTGCTAATAATACTTCTAAATTTATAACTCAGCTCGACATTGGTGATGATACGGGCGCATTTGGTGCCGCTTACTTTGATATTGACGGTCAGTTTTACTTTAGTAATAACAAAAGCGGAAAAATACATAAAGTTGATTTAAGTATTAGCCCCGTAGTTGACTACACACCAACAGCAAACGTATTTACCTCAGGACCTAAATCTAGTCAAAATGATGGTGCGCGATGCGCTATTGCAGAAGTTGCAGTTACCGATAGTTCTATCGATTTTGGTGATGCTCCTCGTCCATATAACACGAGTCTTGAGCAAAGTGGTGCTCGACACTTATTTGATCCTAATAGTACTGGTAGTAATCTTATTTACTTGGGTGAAACGGTCGATGGTGAAAACATCAATACGAATGATGATTTAATCAACAATCCCATTGATGACTCCGATGACGGGGTTAGTTTTGTAACCGCGATTGCTGCAGGGCAAGATAGCCAAATTATTGTTAACGCGTCAGCTGATAGCTTTTTATATGCTTGGTTTGACTGGGATCAAAATGGTGGCTTTAGTGAATCTGAGCGCATGGTAACTAAGTATCCGCTCAACAAAGGTGATAATAGTATTTTAGTTAGCGTACCGAGCAATGTTAAAGCAGGGCAAACATGGGCTCGCTTTCGAGTTACTGATGGCTCTGAGGCATCATTAATTACTGCCACGGGTGGGGTGCTAGGTGGCGAAGTGGAAGATTATCCAATAACCACATTTGCTAGCGCTGTTTATCCTGGTGAAAACGATTGGGTAACGCTTGCCTATGAAGATAAATGGCCGTTCTCAGGCGATTACGACTTTAATGATGTCGTTGTAAATTATCGTACTACGCAGCTGATTGAAGGAAGCAATGTGGTTGGCTATAAAATTGATGGTCAACTTGTTGGAGTGGGCGCAACTTATCACAATGGTTTTGCTGTAAGGCTTACAGAAACTACTAATAGCACAACCAATACTATTTTAAGCAGTGAAATTGATGAGCAAAATATCATTTACACTATCAATGGAGAGCCGCAACTAGACTCGCCATTAGAAGCAAACCGTGAGCAGGCAATTTTGATTTTCATGCAGGATACTTGGCAACATATTACGAAGCAAGCCGGCTGTGATTACTTTAGAACCGAAAGCAATTGTGACGTAAACAGTAAAGTAACGTTTAGTATGACTATTCCATTAAAAGCAGCTAAAGCGCTAGCGAATGCACCTGGTACACTACTCGATCCGTTCATTTTTGGTAGCGAAGGATTTTATCATGGTGACTTTTTAGTTGGTAAAAATGCAAGAAGCTGGGAGGTTCATCTAAAAAACCAAGCGCCAACAGAAGCCTTTGATAATAACTTATTTACTGTTAGTGGAGCAGATGATGCTACTCAACAAGTCTCCGAGTTATTTTTTCAAACTGAAAATGGCCTTCCATGGGCAATTGAGGTCGGTATGCAGTGGCTACATCCGCTTGAAGGGGTGGATATCACCAATGCTTATGACCGTTTTGCTAATTTTGCACAGTCGTCAGGTCAGCAAGCGCCGCAGTGGTTTAACAGTTACAACGCACCGAGTGTGGTTGTTAAAGGAGAACAGTAATGAATAAATTAACCGTTATCTTATGCTCATTATCACTGTTAACAGCCTGCGGGGGCGGAGGCGATGAAAGTGCAGCACCTGCCCCGACTAATGTAGCTCCACCAGTTGCTGATCCAGTAACAGCTGAGCCCCAAGGAATGGCAAACTTAGTTATCAATAATGACTATAACTTATCAACAAAATTTAATTTAGCTATTGATGTAGCGCTTTCTAGAGGTGATGAAAGAGCGTATCTGAATATTTGTCAGAAAAAATTGAATACAGAACGAGCAGATTACAATAATTGCTTATTTAGAGCCCCTTTAACGCAAGGTGCACTCACAACTACCCTTGCGATGAGCAGACAAGATATTGAGCTAGTAGCGGAAATTTGGTTTTACGATACCAGCACCCAACCACTTGCTTTTACTTGGCAGTTTGATGCTCAAACACAAAACCAAATGTTTGAGATTAGATAACATCAGGTTATGTCGAGTTCTGGTTAAGCTTTATTGGGTTAATTGATAAAACTCAAAACTAAGATAAAGAATATACTCAGGTATATTCTTTTTTTATTGTTAAAAGGGGCGTTCATGTTCAAGGTTATTTCGAGTAGGCGGTGTAATTCAAAAAGAGGTTATAGCATTGCTGTTATCGCAGTAATTGCCTTGATGCTAATTGTTGCCGCATTTAATCCGTGGCAATTTTATTACGCTGATTTATTAATATCCTTTCGGTTTCCTTTGTTAGCTGCTGCGTTGTTTTTTGCACTGTTACTGCTTGCGCTAAAAAAACTATGGCTAGGGGGAGTGATTGCGATTATTTGTATTATCAATTTAAGTTCACTTTTACCGCTGCATTCATTAGAAGTCATTCCCTCGAAGGCTGCGATAACGGTTAAGCAAATTAACCTCAATTACAATAATCCCTATATAGACATGCATCTAAAGAACTTACAAAACCAGCAATGGGATGTGCTTGTTTTGCAGGAGTTTAGCGATTTAAACCGGCATTTGCTCAAACCGTTTTTAAATAAAGCTAGTTTGTTTGGTTATCGCGAAGTCGAAGGGATCCCCTACGGCATTGTGGTTATTTCGCGTTTACCGATTATACACAGACAGCAAGTTAAATTAGATGGCGACCGATTAGGTTATATTAAGCTTAAGCTGTTATTAGATAAACATCCTATTACCGCTTTTATTGCCCATCCACCTTCACCAAGAACTGCTACTCATTGGCATAATCGTAATCGGTTATTATCTGCAATGAACGAGGCGAGTACAAAAGAGATAGATCCTTGGTTTATTGCGGGAGATTTAAATATTGTTCCCTGGTCGAGCTATTTTAATTGGTTTAATGCGCAAAGTTGTTATGCAGCTGCAAATGCATATACCAGCTTTGCACCTACTGCAATAAAACACACTTTAATGACAGGCTTGCCAATTGACCATTGTATTTTCAATCAAGAGTTTAATTTATCTTCTCTGGAAGTGAGTGAGTTTAAAGGCAGCGATCATAAAATATTAAGTTATACATTAAATTTAAAAAGTTAGGTGAAGTATTTACTTTAGGCCAATACAAAACAAATAGCTTAAACGCTATTTGCTGTGTATTGGCGAAGTATTTATGATGCAGTAGTAAATGTGTTTTTTAAATCATGTAATAAATGGCGTAAATTACGTTTATGTGGGAATAACGTAAACGCGGCAGTTGTAGTCGATAACGCTTTAAATTTTGCGCCTATTTCTCGATAATACTCACCGTAGCATTCTAATATACGTGCCTGTGCTTTTATTTGTGCAATCATTCCAGCATCTCTTTTGCAGCGTGAAACAATTTCTTTCATCGCGTTGAGCCTATTTTTACGATTCGCAGTAATAGAGCCCGCTCTCATTAAGTAATCCATGGCTATGCGCGGTGAAAAAGCTACATCACCAATTCTTGCAAGTTTTAACCAGCAATCCCAATCACTTGCGCTGTTTAATACGTTATCAAATCGGCCGATATAATTAATGGCTGAGCGTTTAACCATAACTGAAGAGGTTCCTATTACATTAGCAAAAATAAGCAAGTCCATTGGCGACTTTAAATTTTGGTAGCCCATATTTTTCTTATCAACAAATTTTGAAAATTCAGGCCAAAAAGAAAAGCAATCCACAATAGGCTCATAGTCTTCATTTACATGCATATAGTTAGTAAAGCTTAAAACACATTCGGAGTTTTCTTTCATATAACCTAATTGCTCATACAGTTTATCATCACTCCAATAGTCGTCGGCATCTAAGAATGCAATATAGTCCCCTTTAGAAGCTGCAATAGCGCGGTTGCGTACATTAACTACACCGGTATTTTCTTGTTCTAAAATAACCAGCTGTGGAAATGTGTTCTGCGCTTTTCTCAACCAATCAACACTGCCATCGGTTGAGCCATCGTCTACAACGATAATTTCTAGATTGACATTTTTTTGAGCAATAACACTACTCAGTGCCTTTGCTAAATACTGTTTGCAATTGTAGTTTGGGATAATAACGCTTATTTCTATATTCATGAGCTGCACCCTGGCTTCTATTAATTAACTAAATAAGTGCTACGCAAGTTAAGCGCCAAGTATTTTTATAGCTTTGTGGAGTGTTTTTTGTCTAATGCTTTGCATTTTGCAATATATGTTCGCAAATTGACTTTAATCTAACCATTTTTAGTGCTTTTTAACTGGGCATGGTTCTTGCGAAATAACCATTAGAATCTTTTGGAGTATTTAGCATGAAACATATAGGCATTGTTGTACCAAGCTTCCATATCCCGTCAGAAACCTTTGTGGTGACAGAAATAAATGCACTTGTTAAAGCAGGTCATAAAGTAAGTGTTATTACCTTTGAGAATTTAAATACCAGTGCAAATCTCGATAGCAGTGTAAATGTAATTATCATTAAAAAGTCTTTTAGTGCTGCTGCTAAATTTGCAATGTCTAAGCCGCTAGTAGCTCTTAACGCTGCTAAAATTGCTTTTCGCTTTACCTCAATCTCAGCCATGTCGCTTCTAGGGTATGGGTTAAACATTGCAGAAATAATTAAGCGGCACGGTATCTCTCATATACATTGTCACTTTATGCATGCACCGTTGGCATACTCGATTGTTGCTAGCAAAATTGCGGGTATTAGTGTCTCTTCAATCGGTCATGGTCATGATGTATATGTAAACGATACCGATCTCAAACTCAAGCTTTCGTTATGTGATTTCTCGGTTGCTGTGTGTAAAGACATGGCTCAAAAACTAAGTAATTACAAAGTTGGAAAAGTTGAGCTATTGCATTGTGGTGTTGATTTAAGTTTATTTAGCAGCACTCCAAATCGACTTCATGAGTCTGTTAAATTGTTATTCATTGGGCGCTTAGTTGAAAAAAAAGGACTGCAATTTCTATTACCCGCTATAAAAAAATTAAGTAAAAAATACGCCATATGTCTAGACATCGTGGGCGAAGGCCCATTAATGAATGATTTAAAGTTTTTGTGTGAAGAGCTTGGGCTTGATAAAGATGTTCGATTTTTAGGGCGTCGTACGCCTCTTTGGTTATCAAAAAATACCAGTAACTACTCAGCACTGGTTGCGCCATTTTGTGTATCTAGTAATGGTGACAGAGACACTGGGCCAGTAGTTCTTAAAGAAGCTATGGCCAGTGGTATTCCTGTGCTAACGACCAAGCTTATGGGGGCAAAAGAAATTGTAAATGATTCTGTTGGTTTTAAATGTGAGCCTTCAAGCATTATTGGTTTAGAGACTATCTTAACTCAATTCTGTGAGCTTAATCCCTATGAAAGATATGCCAAAGGTATCAATGCTAAACGATTGGTAGCAAATAAATTTAATGCCAGCTCACAAGCTAAAAAGTTGTCATCTTGGGTGCAAAACTCATAAGGAATGAAGATGAACGGACTTAAGCAAATAGCCTATTTTGGACTATCAACATTATTGCTCAAAGGGCTTGGCTTTGCTTTACTCCCTATATCGACTCGTCTTTTAAGCCCTGCACAGTTTGGTGAACTTAATTTTTTAGTCTCTATTTCAGCCGTAATGTCTTTGTTGTTGTGCCTAGGCTTACCTGAGCTCCTTTTTAAACAGCAAATGAAAAGCGTTGTTTTTAAGCAGGCTTTATTTAGGGATGCGTTGATTTTATGTAGTGTGTTAAGCACTGCATTTGTAATTGCTGTTGTATTGTTTGCTGACCTTTTGCTGAATTTATTACCTATCTCTGTTAATCAAATAGATTTGCAATTATTAGCTGTTAACTTGGCATTTTCGTCGGTGTTGTCGATTGTATTTTGTTTTTTTAGGTATTACGAAATGGCTAAGCAGTTCTGCTATTTAGCTGTTTTACAAGGGGTCGGACAAACTCTACTGACCATCATCTTGCTATATCTAGGCTATGGTGTAACCGGCGTTATGCTATCTGGTGTGATAGCGAGTTTTATTGTACTGATACTGTCACTGTGGCAAATAGCACGCACGATTAATATTAGTTTTAAATGTATCGCATGGAATATTACGCCTAAAAATACACTGTTTTTGTTAAGCATTATTGTCTCTTCACTCTTTGTGTACGCTAATAATGGCGCAGAAAACTGGTATATTGTAGCCAGTGTGGGCAAAGAAAAGCTCGCTCAATATTATGTCGCTCTGCAATTTGCAGTCATGACCTCGTTTACATTTGAACCAATCAGAATGTGGTGGTTTTCACGCCGTTTTGACGAGTTAACCTCAAGCCGCAACCACTATGTGTTTTTATGTGAATTAAGCCTTGAGATTGCGATTACCCTTTGCTGCATAATGCTACTTTTAGCGCCGCACTTATTCACCCTCGTTTTACCACAAAATTATTTACTTAATGCCTGGTTATTACCCAGTTTAATACTCATTGTTGTGCTGAGACACCATAGCGATTTACTTAATATTGGTTGTTATGTTCACTATAACGGCTTGTTTGTGACTATTATTAATGCAGTGAGTGCTACGAGCGTATTAATTGCATTAAGTTTTTTAGTGCCAAAATGGGGAATATTAGGTGCTGTTGTATCGCTAGCATTGGCGCAAACTTTAAAAACGCTACTGTTTGTAGTTATTAGTCAAAAGCTAGAGCATTTAGCATTTAAAGTACACAGTCTGCTCCCTAGCTGGCTGTGCTTTATTCTTATGTTTTCGTTAAGTGTGACTCAAGTGTCTTATTACATTGTAGGACAGGTTGCTGTGTTGATATGTTTGTTTGCGGTGTTATTTAAAAAGTATAAACACCACATCACGGGAATATTGCAACGGCTTTTAGCAAGGAAGGCGCATGGTTAACTGGTATAAAGAGCATTACTTATTAATAAATGGCTTAGTGATAACGGCGCTTATTTTAAGCTTATATTCGTTATTTGGGCCCATAGCTGCTTTTGCTTTATTGTTACTGCCATTTGCTGGCGTATTAGCCGTGCGTATTAGTACTGTGTTTATTATCTTATTTATTTTATTTAGTTATTTTAGGATCCATGAGGCATTTGTATTTTTAATGCCGCTTAAAATCCCTAAACTCTTAGCGCTAGCCTCTTTACTGGCCATTTTCTGGCATTTATTTATTTCCAAAACATTAAAACCGCATTGGAGCTCAGCTCATCTTATTTTTGTCATTTGGTTTGTTTGGCTTACTGTGTGTGTGTTTTCGGCTTCAAACCGTGGCGTTGCTATTGAGTATTGGTCTGGAGTGTTGGTTAAAGTTTTTATTATGGTGTTTGTGATCAGCTGGTGGTTAACGCGATTTTCTCACTTTAGTTACGTAAGACTAGGAATTATGATTTCTGGTGTGGCCATTGCGCTGGTGGCACTGAATAACAAAATTAATGGTGTGGGGCTAGTTGAGGGCACCCGAGTCACTATTTCTCGAGAGTATCGTTCACAACTGGGCGATCCTAATGATTTATCTTTAGTGCTGATGTTTCCTGTGTCTTTTTTAGCTGCTGAATTATTTAATACATACAACAATCCATATCGACGATTATTTGCAGGCGTTGGTTTAATTTTGGCTATTTCAGGAGTGATAGCTACGCAAAGCCGAGGCGGCCTATTAGGTATTGCTGCTATTTTGAGTTTCTTTTTATATCAAAAGGTAAAAAATCCAGTGGTTGTGGCTGCATGTGGGGCAGTTGCCATGCTTGCCATGATGGTCTTTGCGGGGATTTCAGATAGGCAAAGTGGTGGTGCTGCTGAAAGTGGAGTTGACGAGTCTGCTATGGGTCGAATATATGCTTGGCAAGCTGCAATAAACATGGCGCTTGCTAACCCGCTAACAGGAGTTGGGGTAAATAACTTCTTCGTAAACTATTACTTTTATAGCCCGCACTGGGATGGCAAGAATCATGCAGTGCATAGTACGTGGTTTCAGGTACTTGGTGAAACAGGCTTTGTAGGTATATGTATTTTTTTACTGGTTATCGCCAGTATTTATCGCAGCTTGTCTCGAGTATTTTGCATTAATAAGCTTAACTTTAATTCTGAAGTGACAGTGAATGCTAACGCGCTAAAAGCAGGTTTAATTGGTTTTATGGTTGCAGGTACGTTTTTAACTCAAGCTTTTACGTGGCCTTTGTACATCATTTTGTCGCTGACCATTGCCCTAGAAAAGCTGACTATTGATAGTAATAAGGATTCGTCTTATGGTGACCCAACTAAAGTATTGGCTAAAAAATAGTAACAGCCCCTCGGCAAAACGTTTGTTTAAATTTGCAAAGTCGCTGCGTAATCCACAGCTACCCGTTATTCCTCTACTGCACAGTGGGCTTTATCATCTGCACCACTTTATAAAGCAGTTTGTTCATGAACTGCTGAGAATATTTTATTACACCCCATTATTTAAAAGCCAAATTCAAGGCAGTAAAAAACGTTTATATTTATATTCGGGTATGCCTCAGGTAATTGGTAAATTAAGGGTTGAATGTAAAAACGATGTCAGGATCTCGGGGATCAGCACTTTGTGTGGCCGTGTAAGTAATGAGCGTGAGCCTCTATTAAGTATTGGTAATAATGTTGATATTGGCTGGCAAAATGCGTTTTCGGTAGGACGAAAAATTGTACTTGAAGATGATGTAAGACTTGCGGGACGTGTTTTTTTAGCAGGCTTTCCTGGTCACCCAATTGATTGTGAACGTCGTGCGAACGGCCAAAGTGATGACGAGAGTCAAATTGGCGATATTATTATTAAGCGTGGAGCATGGATTGGGACCGGTGTTACGGTACTTGCTGGAGTAACCATAGGTAAAGGAGCCATTATAGGGGCGGGCAGTGTGGTAACCAAAGATATTCCCGATTTTACTATTGCGGCAGGTAATCCGGCTAGAGTAGTTAAAAATATAGTGGAGTGAACGAATGAAATTTATTGTTTTTGCAGAAGATTGGGGGAGCCACCCTAGTAGTACTCAGCATTTATTTTCAGAGCTTGCAAAAAGACAGCAAGTGAATTGGGTTAATTCTGTGGGAATGCGTAAACCTAGCGTAAAGCTGCACGATATAAAACGTATTTTTAATAAATTTAAGCAGCTATTTCAACGCTCTAATAATAGTAAAATAGCCACGCCTAAAAATATGACGGTATATAAACTGCCTATTTTACCATGGCATGATAATCGCTTAGTGCGCTGTTATAACCGTTGGGTTTTCTCTCGTCATATTGGTGCTCATAAAACCAGTGAACCTATTGTATATTGGTTAAGTGTGCCAACGGCATGCTATCTGTTTGATAAAAGAGCTGCCGACTCGTTAATTTATTATTGTGGTGACGATTTTAGTGCGCTGGCTGGGGTTGATCCTATGCTGATTGCGCCTTTTGAGCAGCAGCTGATTAAAAACGCAGATCTTATTTATGTGATCAGCGAATTATTAAAAACTAAAATGCCTGCTGAAAAAACTAAGTTACTAACACATGGCGTGAGCTTTGATTTATTTACGAGTAATGTCGACAAAGCCGCAGAAATCAGCGCTATTAAAACCCCCATTATTGGCTTTTATGGCAGTATCAATGCCTGGCTAGATATCCCTTTATTAATGGCGTTGGCCACTGCTAGGCCGCAATATCAATTGGTATTAGTTGGCGATATTACCACTCCCATTTCAGGGTTGTTGCAGTTTAAAAATGTAACGCATATTAGTGCGGTTGAGCATAAACGGTTGGTATCTTTCTCGGCTCATTGGGATGTATCTATTTTACCATTTGTCGATAATGAGCAAATTAGGGCTTGCGACCCGCTTAAATTAAAAGAATATTTAGCGGTAGGCAAACCGATAGTCGCAACCGATTTTGCGGCAGTGAATCATTATCACTCGCAAATATTTATCGCTCAGTCACAGAATAACTTTATTGATAAAATTGATCAGGCGTTGTCACTCAGTCAAGCAAAATTAAGTTTATTGCATGCAGTCCAAAAAAACATAGCGAAAGAGCATAGCTGGCCGGTAAAAGCACTCACTGTGATCAACGATCTACAAATATTAAATCCCTCCGATTAAACCATAACTATAATATTGGCGCGCCCTGTGCAACTACTCCATTAAAGAAGGCTATTTACGCTGTAAATTTTTATTTTGCAAATAGCCGCAAAGTTTCGCATAGCAATATGCAAATCAATGGGTCGCGAATATGTTAGTTAGAGAGCAAATAAAAAGATTACTTTATTTAGCTTTGTACGCTGTTTACACCAGGGCAAAGTTATTTGTTTTGCCGTTGTTGATTGTACCCATAGTAGTGATTGTATTAGCGGCAACGTCACAAAAACAATATACAAACCACGCCACTATTCTTATAGAAGAATCGGCGCTGCTTAATCCCTATTTAGATGATTTGTCGTTCTCGTTTGATTTATCAAATAGGATGGCAGCTTTGCGTACCTTAGTGATCAGCCGCAAAGTTCTGATTGCCGTGGCAAAAGAAACCAATTTAGTACCAAAGGATGCATCTCCCGCCAAAATAGAAAAAATACATCAAGAGCTTTCACAGGCGCTTTCCTTATCATTGGTAGGAGATGAGCTAGTTAGGGTTAACTTTATTTGGCATGACCAAACCCAAATGAAGGCGGTGCTAGAAAAAGTGGTAGAGAAATTTATAGAAAGTTTATTAGCCCCAACGAAAGCATCACTGGATACCTCTGAGCAATTTTTTTATCAGCAACTGGTAAGTTTAAGAGAAGAGTTGGAGATTTCTGAGGCTTCATTGGCAAGCTTTAAAGCAAAAAACAGTAATACCTTACCCGCTGTTTTACACAGTAATAGGCAAACTTTCGATAAGTTATTAAGTGATCAACAACAAAAGTCCATTGTGCTCTCAGGCGCTAATGCCAAGCTTGAGGCACTTACTACAAAAATGGGTCAAGCAAACCCGATTCTCGGTCGTATAGAAGAGAAAATAATTACTGCAGAATCAGAGCTCAGTTTTTTAAAAACCCGCTATACCGATAAACACAGCAAAGTGGTTTCAAAAAAGCGCGAACTACTCAGCATTAGAGCACGGCAACAAGCGTTAATTGAAAGTGGTAAAGGCCTTGATGCCACTAATATTGATCAGCTTTGGCAAATGGCTAATACCTTACCCAGTGGAAATGACAATGAAAGTAATGTGTTGGTGTCACAAATACTCGCTCTAGAAGAAGCTAAAAATAATGTTCTGCAGCATCAGCAAGAATACGACATGTTAGAAAAACAAGTCAATTCAGTAAGTGATCGCTTATTAGTAACCAGTGATATAGAAAAACAACTTAGAAAGCTCGAGCGTGACTACGATGTTAAACAGTCATTATATAAAGACATGTTAGGGCGTTACGAAATGGCAAAAGTGACAGGCAAGCTGGTTAAGTATGAAGGTCCTGACAAAGTTAAAACCATTGAGCGAGCTTATAGTCCTACTCAACCAATTAATACTTCACTCGTGGTGGCAATTATTATGGGTATTGTTTTAGGCATATTTACCAGTGTCACCTGTGTGTTTGTTGCTACCTTATTCGACAGTCATTTAAAAGATATTCAAACCATTGAAAAACTATCGTCACTAGACGTGGTTACCATTTTACCCATTGTTGGTCACAGCACTTTACATGCTGGGGTTAGTCCATCGATGCACTTCCTTAAAGAGGGAAATTAACATGAACGTTTTACATTTAGTTCAACACTTTAAAATAGGTGGGCTGGAAAAAATGGCCGTAACTTTGATGCAAAAAAGTCGATTTGCAAACACCAGTATTCTTGTTTCTTTGGAAGGAACTGAAAGGGATGCAATAAATGAATGGCCAGCACTGTCAGCCTTTGAGCAAAAACTTATAAGCTTAAACAAAGCCCCTAAATTTGAACGAAGTGTAATTAAAAAGCTTAGTGAAATAATTAAAAAACATAATATTACAGTGATTCATAGCCATCACATTGGCCCAATGCTTTACGCTAGCCTCACCTGTTTAGTTAATCCAAGTATTAAACACGTATCGACAATTCATGATGCGTGGTATTTAAAAAACTTTAAACAGCGAGTGATCACAAA
The DNA here is from genome assembly GCF_903995135.1 of Pseudoalteromonas sp. 3J6. Lineage (GTDB taxonomy): Bacteria > Pseudomonadota > Gammaproteobacteria > Enterobacterales > Alteromonadaceae > Pseudoalteromonas. Next base: position 451,546 of record NZ_LR877185.1, read on the forward strand.
AGTATTGAATAAGCTGACTAAAATTCATTGGGTGGCCGATGCAAACGTGGTCGCTAATGAGTTTTTCAACGAAACCGCTATTAAAGCTGATAGTACTATTCTTAACGGCATTGATTTTCAACAGTTTATAGATACAGATGACGCTACTGCACGGATTAAGCTTAACTTGCCCCATGACAAAAAGCTCATTGGATGCTCTGCTCGTTTAGAGCCAGGTAAGGGGCATTTAGATTTAATTAAATTACTGCCCGCGCTACCCAAAGAGATTGAACTCGTATTTGCAGGTAATGGCAGTTTACGTTTTTCATTAATGAGTGCTGCAGTGTCACTAGGGGTGGTAGAGCGAGTACATTTCTTAGGAAATGTGCAGCATATGGAATTATTTTATTCTGCCATTAATGTGATGTGCTTGTACTCGCAACGAGAGGGCTTACCTCTGTCTATTTTAGAGTCGATGGCATGTGGCAAAGTAATAGTGGCAACTGATGTCGGTGGCATTAGTGAAGTTGTCAGTGATAAGCAGGGTATTTTAGTAAAACCTAATGATTCTTTTGGCTTAAAACTTGCCCTATTAAAAGCATTGGAAATGAAGCACGGGCAATGCATTCGAGAGTATATTCTCTCAATTGCGGATGCAAACAAAATGAGCGAAGCCTATGACCATTTTTATAATGGTTTAGCTTCATAAGGGGATTACAATGACTTTTTTACTGATTACATTGGCGATTTTGATTGTGTTGGTGTTGTACCATCATGTTGGTTACTTATTGCTATTAAAGCTTTTTAGTAACGATGAAGTGAACATCGAATTAAACGCTACCCCGGCAACCACGCGCTTTGGTATTTTAATGTGCGCCTACAACGAGCAAGAACATATTCGTGAAAAGCTCTATAACCTTGGCTCTATGTTATACAGCACAGAGCAGTATGCTATTCATGTTTATCTTGATGGCTGTACAGACAAAACCTATGACGAGGCGATGATTGCTCAATCGCATCTTGCAAAGCAAAATGTAGTGTGTCATTTGCATTTTAATAAGGTCAATAAAGGCAAGTCGTTTGGTGTTAATGAGTTAATAAAACTAAGCAGGCCAAATTACGATGTATTGCTGTTTACTGATGTCAGCGCATTACTCAGCGTTGATGTACTAAATAAAATCGATGCTGATTTTAAAGACCCTCAGGTCAATGTGATCACGGGGGTGTATATATTAGATGACTTAGCCACCAAAGAGCAGCAACAGTATTGGCAGTATCAAAATAAAGTAAAAAGTATGGAGTCATCATTAGGCGCTGTTATTGGCGTACCGGGTGCCATGTTTGCTATACGCGCTGAATATGTTCAGTTATTAGATGCGAGCACTATAAACGATGATTTTATTTTGTCGATGAAAGCACTTAATAAAGGTGGCAAAGCGCTAGTAAATAACGAGATCAACATTGTTGAACGTGAATGCGATAAACAAAGCCATGATTATGCAAGAAGGGTAAGGTTAGGCGCTGGCAATTGGCAACAAATTAAAATGCTGTCTGAGCTATTTAATCCAAAACTAGGCTGGGTAAGCTTTAATTATATTTCGCACAAGGTATTACGTGGCATTATGCCCATTATACTGGTACTGATTTATGGATTACTAATTTCTCTGGCGGTTTTCTCTAACGTGTTTTTAGCCAAAGTAGCCTGTATTACATTAGCCGCTGTACATGGGCTGGGTGTATTAAAACAGCTTTTGAGCATAAAAGTTAAATGGCCGGTGATCGACAGTATTAACTATTTGGTTGCGGCATACTTGTGTGCTTTTTGGGGGATTATTAAATTTGAACGCGGTGATTATAGTAAGCATTGGCAGCGCGTTCACCAAACTAAGCAGTCTAATAATTTAATAATCAGAGCAGTAAAACGCAGTATTGATATTTTAGGCTCTGCTACTGGCTTAATTGTTCTGTTTCCTGTAATGCTCATGGTTGCATTGGTGATTAAGTTCAGCTCTAAAGGACCAGTGTTGTTTAAACAGTTAAGAGTAGGGCAAAGTGATGATGACTTTGTGGCACTTTTTAACGTATTAAAATTCCGTTCTATGGTGGTTGATGCTGAGGTTAAAAGTGGAGCCGTATGGGCAAGTAAAGATGATCCGCGTATTACCCCAGTAGGGCGCTTTATTCGTAAGACACGGTTAGATGAATTACCTCAGCTTTGGAACGTACTCATAGGTGATATGTCGTTGATAGGCCCTCGCCCTGAACGACCTGTTTTTTATTCAAAACTTGAAAAAGATATTCCCTATTTTTGTCAGCGTACTTATGGCATAAAGCCAGGTATATCTGGGTTAGCGCAAGTAATGAATGGCTATGATGAAACTATTGACGATGCACGTAATAAAATTGGTTGGGATTACGCCTATATGTTGAGCACTTCATCAGCTCGTAGCTGGTGTTATATGGAATTGACTATTTTCTTTAAAACATTGGTTGTTATTTTTACTGGTAAGGGCCAATAACCCGCTTCGCATAATGCAATTGTACACCCAAAAAGCAATTGCATTATGCACTTCTATTTCAAAAATTAATTAGTAAGCCATTAAAGTTTTTATATTTCAATGTCTTAAGTTTGGCATTCTTCTTGTAACTGTCTATTTGAGTTCATACTTTTAATAGGTGATTAAAATGAAAAATGTAGCCAACAAAACCGATCAAACCGTTATTACCATTCCTAATGACTTTTCAGGCTTTGCTGTCGATGAGCTAAAAGATCAGTTTGAGCTGCTCGTTGAGCAAGACTCTAATTTTGTTGTTTTAGACTTCTCTAAAACCGAATTTATCGACTCTTCGGGAATAGGTGCTATTGTTTTTCTATATAAAAGAATTGAAAAACAAAGTAATAAGCTATCTTTACTTAATGTCACCGGGCAGCCGTTTAAGTTAATGAACTTATTAAGAGTGGATAAAACCATTCCATTTATTGACGCTGTGTAGAGGTTATCAGGGAGAGTTTTATGAAGGCGAGCATAGCAATTTTCATTTTCATGTTTTTAGGCGGATGCGCTACTTGGCCAGATGAAGGGCAGGGAGGCTTGGCCGAAAAATACCAAAACTATCCATTAGATGATCAGCAGCTAGATGAAACATTTAATCAACCTGAGAGTATTGTAAGGAGCGAGTTTGAGCACTTAGAACTTAAGCTTGAATTATTAAAGTCGCAGGATATTAATGCCTGTATGCCGGCACAGTTATTAAAAGCCCAAATTTATGAGAATCGTATTCGTCGTTTAATCGCAGCTCAAATGTGGGAAGACGCGGAACATGACTTATTAATTCATTATCATGGCCTTAATCAATTAGCTAACCATTTTGATACTGTTAGAAAGTTGACTAATTGCGCTGCATCGATTGATGAACAACCCGCATTAGTTAATGTAAAAAAGCAAATAGCGGAGTTATTAAATAGCGATAACCAATTTGCATTTAATGCCTTTGAAATAACCCCTAAATATGCCGTACGAGTTGCTCAAGCAGCCGATTTAATCAAACAACTAGAAAGTATTAGTATTTTACTTATCGGGCATACTGACTCTGTAGGCAGTAAAAATAGTAATTACGAGCTGGCTTTAAAACGCGCAGATACTGTTAAGCATTGGTTGAGTGTTTATGGTGTGCCTACCTATAACATTACCACTTTAACCCAAGGCAGTTTAAAACCATTTAGTGAGTCGGAACAAAGTGAGCAAAAACGTCATTCAGATCGCCGAGTTGAGGCTATTATTTTAGATGCTAACGTGCAAAATGAAGATAGCAAACAAGTAAAGTCACTAATGAATTGGACTAAAATTATTGAAAAGAGAAAGGAGTAATGTATGAGATTTATTTTTGCTGTCTTCGTTTTTTTCTTTTTAGTATCAAGCTCTGCGTTTGCTGAAAAAGCCGATGAGCCTATAGTGCAAGCAGGTAACAAGCTGTTTTTATATGTCCCAGGGGAAGTTGAATTTGAAACAACTTTTGAGGTCGATAAAAAAGGTCAAATTAACATACCTGAGGTGGGGCAATTTCAGGTCGGTAATAAAACGGTTACGCAAATAGAGGCAGAACTTAAACCTATTCTTGCAGAGTTGTTTGTTGCTATAAATGACTTTTATGTAGAGCTTAGAAGCAGAGACATATTTATTAATGTTTTAGGGTATGTGATCACGCCCTCACAGGTGAGTATTCCTGATGATGGCAATATTCAGATGGTGATAGCTAAGGCTAATGGTTTAAGACCTGGCGCACAGCTCGATCGTTTACAAATAAGACGCAAAGATGAAGTAATTGAATTTAATTACAAAGCATATTTAGACTCAGGCGACATAAATTTATTACCAAAGCTTAAAAGTGAAGATACTGTGTTTGTGCCTGTTTCTCCGCTCCTTGGTAACGTGCAAATTGATTTTGATGCACAAACACTTAGTGCGACAGGGGATGCAAGCGACAACAGTGCCATTACTATGCTTGGCGAAGTGCATAACCCTGGTAGTTTTTCGTTTAAAGAAAATATGACGCTTCTAGATGCGCTGATGCGTGCGGAAGGGGTTACTCGCTATGCGGATGTAACTAAAATTAGAGTGATCGTTGATAAAGCTCCTGTTATTTTTGATTTAAAAGCATATTTAGATAAACCTACCGATAGCAACATGCCGCTACTAAAAGCAGGGTCAACCATATATGTGCCGATTATGGTGGATGATGTAAATACTACATCACGCACGGTTTATATTATGGGTGAGGTACAAAAGCCGGGGGCCTATGAGGCTGCTGACAGTACTAACTTTTTAGATATTTTAGCAAATGCAGGGGGCCCAACTCGCTTTGCAGAAACACGCCAAATAAAAATATTAACCCCTGCGGGAGAGAGCATACTTTTTGATTTACAGGGTTATAGTGAGGGATTAACCACCGCTAAAGTGCCCGATTTAAACCCCGGTGATGTAATATTTGTTCCTGAAAAAACAGATGTTAATGAAAAAAGTTGGTTAAAAATTCCGACAAAACGAGCGATTAAGATTATAGGTGCTATTCAATCTCCTGGTCGTTATGAGTGGAGTGACGAAATGGACTTTACTGATCTGTTAGCGCATGCTGGTGGCCCTACTAAAGGGGCTAACGTGAACGATATTAAAATTTTGCGAAATGGCGATGTCACCCAACGATTTGATCTAGAAAAATACACCATTACTAACGGTGAAATTGCGCTGCCGAGTTTAATTGCTGGCGATACTATTATTGTTGAGGAGTTACCAGTAGATCCCGGAGACAATAAATCGCAATGGATACGTCAAGAATCGAGCAAGTCTATTTATATCATGGGGCAAGTAGGTTCCCCTGGGCGCTATGCGTTCAATGACAATATGCATTTTATTGATATTTTGGCAGCAGCAGATGGTCCTAATGGTAGTGCGGATATTCGTAATATTAGAGTTACGCACCGTAATGGTAATCGCGCTCGAGTGAGCAAACTTGATTTAGCGATGTATTTTGAAACTGGTGATGAAACGTTATTTCCTCATGTGTCACCCGGCGACACAATATTTATTCCAGAAAAAGACAAAGATTGGTTACGTACCCCTAAAGAGCGAGTTGTTCGTATTATGGGGGCAGTGCAAAAGCCGGGTCGATATAACTTTGATGATACGATGTCTATTTTAGATGTGCTTGCTGAAGCTGGAGGGCCGTCAAGTTCAGCTCTCATTGACAAAATAGTGGTTGTTAACCATTCATGCTGTAAAGAACAATCTCGCGTGTTTAATCTTGAGGAATTTATAAAGTCTCCAAACTCGGCCAATATTCCGGTACTTAGAGCTGGAGATACGCTATATGTCCCTGATAAAGGTCAAGACCTAATTAGTCAATTTAAAGATAACTTCCTCGACTTTATAACCATAATTGCTTTGGTGATAAGCTTATGAACTTGATACCTGGGCAGTATCATGAACTAGAAACCATCTGTAACACCTTGATTGATGATGAAGCACGGTGCGTGACGTTTATTTCTTTGTACGGTGGCGAAGGTTCATCCACAGCCTGTATTAGTGTTGCTCAACGTTTAAAAAGTCAAAATAAGTCAGTACTCGTTATCGACCTTAACCCTATTAGTTCGTTTCGTTTAGACAAACAGCTGCCAACATTGACTAAGTTGTGGCGTTTTGATGATATTTCCTGTCAGCTCAGTGTTATGCCTTATCAAGGTATTGAAGTACTTACAATTCACAATTTAGAGTCAATTGATTCAGCAAAAAACAAACATGTTTTAAATGAAGCGGTACTGCGTTTAAAGCAAGAATATGATTATGTGTTGCTGGATATGTCGCCAGCATTAAAGTTAAATCGTAATAATGTACCATTGCATTCTTTAAGCTTATGTAGCGAGCTGACCTTGGTTACTATTGCGCTAGGTATTAATAATGAAGAGTCGTTATGTCAAGGCGTGGCAGAACTTAAGCAAGCGGGTCATAGCAATATAAAGTTACTGGTAAGTCAACATAGCTTTGCTCCTTTAGGGGAGCGCATGCTACTGCTCTTCCAACGACATTCTTCAAAATGGCCAAGGTTGTGCGCTTTTTTAACCAGCAAAATAAATAAACAAAAGTGGTTGTTTAAACATTACTGAGACTTTTATGGATATATTATTTGAGCGGCGTTTTGAATTATTATGGCCGACCTTAACTGAAATACGCCAAGTACTTAAGCATGTACTGGGCGCTTTATCGGTGACCCGAGATGAAGCGGATGCCGCAGGCTTAGTCGCAACCGAATACCTAACTAACTTAATTCGCCATAATGAGGGCGATGAGCAGCTTATAATGTTGCGTATAAACCAAATAAATCATGATACTTACCAATTAACTTTTATAGATGAACTTAAGCCTTATAATTTATTTAAACAAAACAACTCTTCATGGACATTAGCATCGGCTGAGCTGGTAGAAGGAGGGATGGGGGTTGAACTTATTCGCCATTACTTTGCGGATGCCACCTACGACACGCGAGCAGGAAAAAACTATTTTTCTTTTCCCTTAACTAACATTGATAAACGACCGAGTATTATTTATGTCGACGATGATGTCACTCAATTAGCATTAATGAGCGCCTACCTAAAAGATAAATTTAATGTCGTCACCTGTGAAAACATAGAGGCTGGCTGGCAAGCTATTTTAACCTCTGATGCTAGTATATTGTTACTTGATCATAAACTTAAACAAGGAACGTGTGAGCCATTACTGGAAAAGCTTAATAAATCGAATTTAAAATCTCAGTTATCGGTGGTGATGTTAACTGGCGATGATAGCGAAGAAGTGATCAGTAAAATTAATCGATTAGGGGTTGATGATTACTTAATAAAACCAGTTAAAAAAAATAAGTTATTACAAAGCATAGATCGAGTAACTCATCGATTTGCATACTTGTCCTATCAAAGTACATTCGGATTAACACCTTCTAAAGTGCTTTTAGGGCATGGTAAAACAGCGCATATTTTTGGCTCTATTAGTGTGGGTAATGGCGGTGACTTTTTTATGCCAATTAATGATGAAGGTACTGCTTTTATACTCGGTGATATGATGGGTCATGGCTTACAAGCGCTCAAAGAAAGCTTTGCTATAAAAGGTTTTATAAGTGGCTTTTTAGCGACCGGGTTAGCGTATCAAGAAATGCTCGTTGCGCTCAATAATGCGCTTTATAAACAGCAATTATGTAAATCAAGCTTAGTCACTTTAATGATTTGTTTTTTAGAAAATAATAAGTTGTATTGGCTCAATGCTGGTCATCCCGCACCGGTTATTATCAGTAAAAATGGTGAGCTATCTCAGCTAAATGGTACCGGACCATTGCTTGGGCTGTCTAATGATCATCAATATACTTTATATGAAGCCAAGCTTGATAATGTTGAACATATTATACTTTATACTGATGGTTGGACGGATAACCGCTTTACCGATAAAGACGAAATGACCGAATTAAAAAAAATCATCCCTATGCAAAGCTCCTCAGCAGAGGATTTTGCACACTCGTTATGGAAAAATTCTCAGGTTGCGCTTTCTAAAGAAGTGGATGATGCCTCATTAATAATCATTAATTGAATTTGATTTAATTAACTATGTATAGTTAACTTAATATCCATAAGTTAATATTTTTTCTCTAAATAATTCTTAGCGAGTCGCTAAAAGGAATGGGATTATGCCACCAACAATACTGATTGTAGAAGACACCCAGTCGCTTGCTATGATGTATCAGTCTTATCTTTTACCAACAGGTGTAAACACACTAGTGGCAAATGATGGGGCAACCGCTCTTGATATTATTAATAAAATAAAACCCGATCTGATCGTACTCGATGTGATGTTACCCGATATGAACGGGTTGGATATTCTTGCTCAGCTAGAACCTGATAATTTTCCGCAAGTTGTTGTATTAACTGGGCATGCTACCAAAGAAATGGCGATTCAAGCGATTAAGTTAGGCGCTAGTGATTTTTTAGAAAAGCCTGTAGAGGCAGAACGTTTTCGTATAACCATTAACAACACTCTCAAAATAAAAGATTTAAAACAAGCGGTTACCAAGTATAAAAATATTTATGAAAACGGTCGTTACTTTGACTTGATTGGTAGCTCCAAGCAAATGCAATCGGTGTATCAAGTTATTAGCTCTGCTGCAGCGAGTAAAGCCACGGTATTTATTACCGGTGAAAGTGGTACTGGCAAAGAGCTTTGTGCACGAGCAGTTCATCAAGCCTCTAATCGTGCCGACAAGCCCTTTGTTGCACTTAATTGTGCTGCTATCCCCAAAGATTTGATTGAAAGTGAAATATTTGGCCATTTAAAAGGTGCCTTCACTGGAGCAATTGCAAACCGCTTGGGTGCTGCAGGGCAGGCTGATGGGGGGACACTGTTTTTAGATGAGTTATGTGAAATGGATATTAATTTACAAAGTAAATTACTTCGTTTTATTCAAACAGGTACTTATCAACAAGTCGGTAGCGAAAAACAAGTTAAAGTTGATGTGAGGTTTGTTTGTGCTACCAACAGAAACCCGCTTGCTGAGGTTGAGGCCGGTCGATTTAGAGAAGATTTATATTACAGGCTGCACGTTATTCCTCTTGAGCTGCCACCACTTAGAGAGCGGGGCAGAGATATTATTGAAATAGCACAAGCGTTGTTTATTAAAATAGCCAAGGAAGAGCAGCACCCTTACAAAGGGATAACCGACGATGTGAAGCACTTTTTAGCACAATACGATTGGCCTGGTAACGTTAGGCAGCTAGAAAATGTGATCCGTAATATTTTAGTGCTTAACCCACAAGAGTGGATTGATGTATCTATGCTACCAGCATTGCCACAAAGCCCGCAAAAAGAGTCAGGTAATGAGGGGCAGGTTAAAGAGCAACATGCATCGTTACCAGTTCAAGAATTTGAAGAGTTACCGCAGGTTGAAAGTGAGGTTAAGGCTTTATGGATCGCCGAAAAAGAATATATAGAGCGGGTCATAAAAATATGCGCAACTAATATTCCTAAAGCTGCCGCTCTTTTAGATGTAAGTCCTTCAACCTTATACCGAAAAATTAAAGGGTGGGAAGAAAATTTATAATAATGTTTTTGCTGTATAAGCACTTTGCAGCAAGTTAAATTGTTTTCTACCTGAAAAACGCTCTTCAAGCATAGTGTATGCTGAGTGTGCCATTTCACTTTTTTGTATTGCCGGCAAGGCAAGTAATGCTTCTATCGATTGTTGGCACTCTAGTGTATTTGCTGATTTCATTAAAAAGCCATTAATTTCATTGTTTATAATGCTAGGAATAGCGCCCACAGGGCTGCTGATAACAATTTTATAATGCGCCATACTTTCTAGAAGCGTCATAGGCAGGCCTTCTTCTCTTGAACAAATAAGTAGGGCATCTAAATGTTGCCAAATATCATCTCGGGGTGTTAAACCATGGTAATGAAGGTTGTCTAATTGTGGAATACGATCACGCATTGGGCCATCCCCAAAAAGGTGAAACTGTACCTGTTTATTAGTCTGCATACTTTCAGCTAACTCATAAAATATATCAGGGCCTTTTTCATAAGATAAGCGCCCAACAAACCCGACTCTAAGTAACGGTTGTGCAAAATCAGTGCTGGGAGGTTCGGCTATTGCGATGAAGTTTTCCAGTAATTGGGCGTTTTTAATTGTTTTACTAATTTTTTCAGACACTGCAAAGTTAGTTGATAACCAACTAAGCCATAAATCGAATTTGTTATACAGCCACATTTTTCCTGTACCAGCCTCTCCTGCATGGTAAGTGCTAACACAATGCTTATTTGTGATTTTACAAACCAAACGCCCTAAAATACCGGCTTTATAACCATGGGTGTGAATAACTGTATTGCGATCGTAACTGCGAAACCGCTTGATTAAACTAATGAGTGTACCTTGCAGAAAATCATACGGTATGCTTTGCTTATCAAGTAACTCGTAAAACTCATTATTCCCATGATTTTTATAAAATAAAATTGAACAACTAACCTGATTTTTGTGAAGCAGCTTGTATAACTCTATAATATGAGTTTCAATACCACCAATCATTGAAGAGTCTACAAACAATATAATCTGATTATTCACAATGAGCTCCAAAAGAAAATTATGATAGATACATCTGTAATAGAACAACTAAAGTATGATGTTGGTGATAGCACAGCCATTGAACTGATAAGCGTTTTTGTTGATGAGTCTAAAAAGTTAGTGGCGCAAATGCTTTTCTCAACCGATGCCGCAGAAATTGAACTGTGCGCTCATAGCTTAAAAAGTAGCGGTTATAGTTTTGGTGCAACAAGATTAGCGCAAACGTGCCAGCTTATTGAGCAGCAAGTTAAGGTCAATGGTTTAAACACTGAGGTTGTAACCCTCTTAAAGTTAGCTGATGCACAAAGTAAAAAAACCTTCGAACATATGAGAGAACTTACCCAAAATCATTAAGCGTGTTTTTCAGTATTAAAAGAGCTTTTTAATAACTCTGAAAATACATTTTTTAGTTCATTAATATTATGTAAATGCTTGCCTGTTTCCTTACACTTCTCTCCCTGTTGTAAAATTTCAATAATGGCAGAAGGAGAAATACTTAAATCGTATACTTTAGTGGCGAGCTTCTTTTGTAACCAGTCAATGCCGGCAATTTTTGTATGTTGCATCACGCTGCTTTCTTGCGCTGTGTTTTCAATAAATACTCTACACGCAGAGGTTTTTTTTATTGCTTCAGTGATTTCTGTAATTAAAAAAGCAGGCATCACGCTAGTAATGATGCTACCTGGACCAATAATTATTAAATCGGCATCTAAAATAGCTTCAATAGTACCAGGTGCTGGCGGCACCGCTTTCGATAAGTAGATTGTACTTGGTAGTTCATTTAGAGCATCAATCGCGCATTCACCAAATACTTTTTCACCATTGTTTAGCTCGGCTACTAAATCTGTAGGTAGATCAGACATAGGCAAAACTGTCTCTTTATTTCCAAGCAAACGATTAAAAGCAGCAATAGCCTCAGTGGGAGACTGTGTTAGCTGGGTTAAACCCAATAGTGTTAAATTCCCTAAACTATGACCCGCCATATCGCCATGGATAAACCTATGCTCATACATAGCTTGGGCTTGCGTGCTTTCACCTGCAAGTTGAACACAGCAGCGCCTTATGTCACCTAAAGCGATACAATTTTGATCGGCTCTAATGCGACCGGTGCTACCACCATTATCGGTAGTTGCTACAATCGCTGTTAGGTGGCTACATAAGGGTTTTATCGCACTTAACACTTGTGCTAATCCGTGACCCCCACCAATACATACTATCTTCATAGTTATGCCTTAATGTATTTATTTATATTAATAAAGCAGAAATCATTCCACCCTGCCATAAAAATAACTCAATGATTTATATTAAATTTTGTTCTATATTAATTAGTCATAACATCGATTTTGGTATTATTTTGCAAAACGCGATGCATTTTAGCTGAGGGAATGAGTATGCAACGTAATGAATTAATTACGCTTACGGAACTACAGAAGCAGTTAGCGTTATTGCATCAGTGTGATGATGAAATTGATATTTTAGCTACTATGTCAGCTTTACTGCAGCCATTACTTCAATACCAAGACTGCATTGTTTTAAAAAAAACACATCATCATTTTTTAACTATAGGCACAACTAATATCGATTTTTATGAGAAAACTTGGCCACCATGTGCTGCATTTATTCAGGCTTTAAAAAAAGGTTACTCATTTAGTTGCAATCCATTGCCAGAACAATTAGTTACTTTATCAGCAGAGGCAAATAATCAGAATAAAAATACAGCGCTGTTAATCGGGATTGATACGGGTAAAGAACAATGCTTATTTATTTTCACTCATGTGAGTAACAAAATTAACCATAATGTTTTAGCTTCACACTCAATAATTTTATTTCTTCAGCAAGTATTCCACGCTTTTCTCCAATTAAATAAGCTACATGAACAAACTCATCAATCTGTTTTACTACTTGATAAATTTTCTCAGCTTTCTACTTTATTTAAAGAATTAGCAAGTGAGTGGTTTTGGCGAACCGAGCCTGATATGACTTTTACCAGCGTTAACAATCTGGAAAGGGAAGATAATACCTATGCGCAAATATTTATTAATAAAACCATTGAGTCTTTGCGCACTAAAAATGAGCAAAGAAACACACTAAAATGGCAAGCTTTTGCTGCTTTAATAGCTGAGCATGAGGATTTTAATGGTTTTGAGTTTGAGGTTAAGGCATCGACACCTTTGTGGGTATCGCTTAATGGTAAGTCGCAATTTGACGAAAACGGAAATTTCATTGGCTATTTAGGTATTGCCAAAGATATCACCGTCTCAAAAGAGCGAGAGACTGCACTTGAAAATGAAAAGCTTAAAGCTGAGGAAGCCAGTAAAACAAAAACAAAATTTTTAACCATCATGTCGCATGAAATAAGGACCCCCATGAATGCGATTATGGGGATGATAGAGTTATTAATAGATACCGATTTAACTCAAGAGCAACGCCAATGGTTGAATTATGCAAACTCTAGTGCTGATATTCTTTATGGATTAATTACCGACGTATTAGATTTTTCAAAAATTGAATCAGGGACTGTATTAATCGCCAATAAACCGCTAAATGTAAAACTGCTTATTGAGAACATCGTTGGGCAATTGCATATTATAGAAGACAGTGAAGATATTATTTTTTCAGTTTCGATTAATGACAATATCCCTACCTTTATTATGGGTGATGAATTTAGGCTGGGACAGATACTATTTAATCTCATTGGCAACGCATTTAAGTTCACTCGCTCAGGGCATATTGCATTATGTGTAAATATTGTAGATGACAACCTAAAATTTACTATTGAAGATTCAGGAGTAGGTATTGCAAAGAAAGATCTGAGTTTTATATTTCAGCCGTTTCGACAAGTTAACGAAGGTATAAATAGAAAAAATGAAGGAGTAGGATTAGGCCTCAGTATTTCAAAAAACCTAATCGAACTTATGGACGGCTCTATTAGTGTTGAAACTCAGCTAGGGCTAGGTAGTACGTTTACTATTTTACTGCCATTTAAAGAAGCGATTATTGATGAAATTAAACCCGATCTTTCATCAAAACAGCCTGTATTATCAGTTCTGGTTGCTGAAGATAATAAAACCAATCAAGTGCTTATTAAGGCGTTTTTACAAAAGCTAAATCACAAAGTCACGATTGCTAATGATGGAGTGGAAGCAATTGAGTTTATGAAACTCAAACATTTTGATTTAATTTTAATGGACATCATGATGCCGACTATGGATGGACTAAGCGCCACGCAGCATATTCGTCATGAGCTGTTAAGTGATATTCCTATTTTTGCACTAACCGCAAATGCTTCAACCGATGACAAGGCATCATGTTTTAAAGTAGGTGTTAATAAAGTGCTTACCAAGCCTATTAAGTTTGAAACCTTAAAAGCCTCTTTAAGTACGCTTTTATAGCCGGTAATAAAAAAGGCCATAATTAGGAATAATCATGGCCTTTTCTAACGTTATAGTTTGTTATTCAATATTCTGAATTTGTTTATCGATAAAATTTACAGGGAGGCAGGCAAGTCAAGGTCTGTAAGGAGTTTTTGTCTATTTAAAAGCTCTCTTACTCACCAGTGTACTCACCATAAGGAAATCGAAAAAAATTTATGAAAAAAATTAAAAAATGCTCTATTTCTAACTGGGAAAGTTGGGATATGGGAAACATAGCTAATTATCTGCATCAGTACAAACACAAAATGGTGAGTTCAAAGAGACATTCACAGACAACAAGCAATCGTTACGAGTAATCCAGAATTGTAACTTACTGCCTGCTTTAACTAGGTAACATTTATCGTTAGGCCAAACCTGTGTAAGAGTGGTACGTTCAATCGGCTTTGCCGACCTTGCTATATCAGCAAATTCTACTCTTTTAGCGTTCTTTATAAAGTCCATAGATTTCATATAAGCCCCTTTCGCTATGAGGTTGGTAAGTTTTAGGCGCTTGCCGCCTAAAGGCGTGCCATACCTCATGTTCAACACAGACTACGCAGAGAAAAGCCAGTCAAGCTAGAAATCGCCCGAAGGGTTGCGAAGCAAGGGGGCCCCGCTTGCGGGGTTCCGATTTATGGCTTTACAGGATTTGAACGAAGTGGTTTGGGGGTTAATTATTAAATTTATCAAAGTGTTTTATTGTCAATTTCTTATCAGAAGAACAAACAAAGCGTTTCCTCGAGCATTAGGCTAATAATGTAAAGTGATTACTAATGAGTCAGTTAAAAATCTCTGTACTTTTTGTTTATATAATCACTGGATTTTAACTTGTGTAGATAAAAATGAATTTCTTCAATTTAGGAAGCTCGTCTGAAGATCATCTAGGAAAGTATTTTTAGATATTCGTTTGAGATGTTTTCATGATAAAGCTAATTGCTATTAGATAAATACAACTTTAAAATCGAATCGTATGTGACTTATAGTCCGTAGACTCATAGTCTACAAGGTTGCAGTCTACCCCTTTTACTTGGAGGGGTATATGACGCAAAATGAAGTTTTAGCGATCTTTGGTACCAATGTTCAAAAAGAACGTCAGAATAAAGAACTGAGTCAAGAAACTTTAGCTGAATTGGCAGAGCTTGATCGAACTTACATTAGTTCTATGGAACGAGGGAAGCGTAATGTTAGCCTTGTCAATATAGTTAAAATTTCAAATGCCTTATCTATTTCCCCTTCGAAATTATTTGAAGGAATAGGGGAAATAGATGGATAATATTTCTAATGCATTTAATTTTTACAAAAAGCATATATACGATCCTGAGAAAATCGGTTTTCTTAAAGAGCATAATTTAAAAGTAGCGGGTCATGTGCATTCAGTAATCTGGGAGTTGTTTTGTGCGCTCATTACCGGAGAAAAGGCTGTGGGAATTACTGGAGCAGACCTCAAAGGTTGGGAGGTTAAGTCTGCAAAAATTGGTGGTAATTTTGAGTACCAATACCATCGTAGAGCTCATTTACAAAAACTAGAAGAAGATAAAATAGTAAACCATATTTTTTGCAGTTATTCTGAAGAGTATGACAGTGTCACTGTCAGAGCCCTGAAAGGCTCAATGCTTTGTGAGAAGTATTTTAATGTTTGGGAACCCTTATGTATCGAAAAATACAAGAACCCTGACAATTTGAGATTCAGGAAAAATGTACTTTTCTCATTTGTAAAGAATAATGGCTTAGTTGTATTAGAAATTCAGGGTGGAAATTTAATATTCAAGAATGATGACTTTAAGGTTGAATTAGATAATTTATGAAGAATTATGTCGAGTTTTTTGCTGGCGTTGGTTTAGTTCGCGAAGGTTTAGAGCAAGATCAGTGGCAATGCTTGTTTGCAAATGATTTATCATCAGATAAAAGAGAAACTTATATTGAAAATTTTGGTAATAATGATTTCCACCTAGATGATATTTGGAATATTGCTGAGAATGTTGAGCAAGTACCAGATGATATTTTCCTCTATACAGCTTCGTTTCCTTGCACTGATTTATCAGTGGCAGGAAACAGAGCAGGTTTAGCTGGTATTCATTCAGGAACTTTAAACGCTGTATTTGAAATCATTAGCCAAAAAGAAGCTATAAACCAAAAACCCAAAGTGGTACTGCTGGAAAACGTAAAAGGTTTTCTAACTTCACATAAAGGTGAAGATATTATTAATACTGTAAGGCTTTTTTCCGAGCTTGGGTATTATGTAGATATTGTTGAATTGGACGCATCATATTTCACACCTCAAAGTAGGCAACGCTTATTTATTATCGCGGTTGAACAAGAGTTGGCTCAGCAAGTGATGCTAATAAAAGATGAAAATGCTGTTCTAGACAACTGGTGGAGTTCATTTGCAAGATATCCACAACTGAGGTCAGAGAAACTGAAAAATGTAATTCTTAAATCCGAGAATTTGAATTGGGGCATATTCGATTTTAACTTTAATAGAGAAATAAATAACAAATTAGAAGAGGTAATTGAGACCGATATTCCTCGAGCTTCTGAGTTGTGGTGGAGTGAGGAAAGGAAGGAAAACTTATACCTGCAAATGAGCGAAGCTCATAAAGAAAAACTGCATAGCAATATAGATAATTACGCGTTAAGCTACGGCACTGTTTATAGACGGATGAGAAAAGGTAAGTCTACAGCAGAATATAGAACTGATGGTATAGCTGGTTGTTTAAGAACACCTAAAGGTGGTTCTAGCAAACAAATACTAATCCAGGCTGGGAAAGGTTCATGGAGTGTAAGACTTTTAACTCCTAGAGAATATGCTCGCCTTCAAGGCGTTCGTGATTCATTTAAATTACCCAGCAATATAAACAAAGGTTTATTCGCAATGGGGGACGCAGTATGTGTCCCTGTAATCAGGTTTTTGTCTGAAAATATATTGACGCCAATATTTAATCATTGGCAAGAAAAAATCAATAAAAAGTAATTATTTCGAGAGTTGTTATGGATACAATATCAATAAAAGGGTTTAAAGGATTTAGCGAACGAGTCGACATTGATTTAAAAAAATTGACAATTTTTTTCGGGTATAACAACAGTGGGAAAAGCGCTCTGTTAAGAGCAATCCCCTTGTTATCTGACAGCTTTAAAGATCACGCTTCTAATTTATACACTCATAGCTATTTAGACTATACCAGCTCATCATTGCGTGGAGCTATACATTCAGACATCCTAAATGAAAATTCTAAAGATATAGATTTTGAAGTCACTTGGCAAAGCAATTGTATTTCCTTTTCCCTGAGGCAAAATGCTCATGAGCATGAGTTTATAAATAAATTAGGAATTACAAAAGAAGGTATAACTAAAAATTATCTCCCATCTGAACAAAACTTTTCTGAATTTGAATGTGATGGAGAAAATAGCATTAGTCTAGAGTCATTTTTTTCTATATCTGATACTTGCATAAGAGAAAAAATAAGAAGGTCTTCAGCTTCAGTCTCATGGATATCATCTATTCGAACTTCCCCACCAAGAAGTTTTGATATTGGCTTAGGTATAAAAACTGGGGTGAATTATAAAGGTGAAGGTATTGGTGAGACACTTTGGTATATAAAAGGCAACTGCCCAGATGCTTTTGAGTTAATCAACACCTGGTTACTTGAAACCACAGGCCGAAAACTCAAACTCGATTCATCTTCAACTCAAAATGTAAGTACTGGTAGAGCAACAGTAAAGCTTCAAACCGTAGATAATGCAATTGAAAGTTCACCGGTTGATATAATAGATTCTGGCGAAGGGATCGCTCAAGCACTACCGGTTGTAACTTTATGTTCAATGGCAAAGTTTGGGTTGCTTGGCGAAGCCCCAATAATAACGATAGAGCAACCAGAACTTCATTTGCATCCTCAAGCGATTGTTACGCTCGCAGAGTTTATGATTAACATATTAAAAGATATGGAAAACATTAAGCTAGTTATCGAAACTCACTCCGAAAGTTTTTTATTGGCAATTCAGTCAGCAATTGTCAAAAGAGAGATTTCTAATGATGACCTTTCATGTTACTGGGTTGAAAAAGAAGATAATGTGTCGAGCATTTCTAATATTACTTTTGATGACGTTGGATATATCCAAGGAAACTGGCCACAAAGTGTATTCAGAGAAATAATCGCCCAATCAAAAGAACTCTTACAGGCTAGGGAGGAGCGGGAATGATACTTTGGCTCTTACCTGACGCTTTTGACGAAAGATATAGACAATATTTGGATACACTCAGAACTAATGCGATTAATAACAAGGCATTTTTAAAATTTGACATAGAAAATCCAGCTATTTCAAGGTGGACAACACAAAACAATAGTTCTGACTGGGAAGAAATTTATCGATGTTGGATTTCAGACGCTACAAAGTTTAAACAAACAAACATTGCACAAGTCTCTGGAAGTGTTACCAATTCAAACTTAGATTCCGACATCCCTATTTTAAGTCTTGAGGATGCAGCCAGACTAATTACGATCCCTTTATTTCTGAACTTTGAAAACGCTTATAATGACGTACAATTCATAAAATGTGTTGTAGATAAGTCAACAAGGAAACAGGTTTTTGAAAAGATTCACAATGCTGAAATTGTAACCAAAGGAGGAGGTATTGGAGAAGTTAAAAATGAATTACGAAGACAAACAAACCCTTTGATTCTTCGTTTTAAAATGTTTGTTTTAACGGATAGTGACTGTAAATCTCTTGATACTCCAGCAGCTGATGCTATTGATGTGGCTGAGATATGCGCTGCAAATAAAGTTGAATTTCATACTTTAAGAAGGCGTATGATTGAAAACTATTTTCCTTTAGAGTTACTGTATGAAAGTACGCCAACAGAAAGTTTAGATAATGACATCAATTATAAAAAAGTACGTGCATTTTATTCATTAAATACTGAGCAAAGATTTTGTATGCACTTAAAAAAAGGCTTGAATAGAACTGATCTGCACTCAAACATTTACGATGATTTACAGGATGAGACTAAACAACTACTTGGGGACGGGTTTAGGGGGATCGGTGATTGGTATAGTAGAGAAAACAAACAATATGTCATTCACAAGCTGATGCATCGTAATATTGAATGTAGAGAGGTTATTAACCTTGCTGCCAAAATTAAAAATTATATAAGGACACCAGCGTGAGTGATAAGTTTGTAATGGACCCTCGCGTATCATTTGTTACGCAAATCCTTGATGAAATAGAAGTTGGGATTATTAAAATTCCAAGATTTCAACGCGAGCTAGTATGGAAATGGGAACAACAAAGAGATCTACTTTGTAGTATTGTAGAGGGAATTCCTATCGGCTCGATACTAGTTTGGTCAACTAATCTAGATAATATAACTTCATACGATGCTATTGGGCCATTTAGGTTAAATTATGAAACCGATAATACTCACGTTTCACAACAAATGTATTTAATGGATGGTCTACAAAGGATGTCCACTCTGTATGCTTTAATTAAACATCCAGAACACACATCTGATGGTTCTGATTTATCAAACTATCAAGTATATGCCGATCTTGAAAGCAACTCTATTTCAAATATGTTTCTTAGAAAAGAGGAAATAATTAAAGAGGGAAATAACCCAGATTCATTTCATTACTTACCTTTGAAAGTTATTTTTGATCAGAAAAACTTGATGAGATTTCTTAGGAGTATACCGCCTGAAAGGGATTATTTAATTGATAAGGCTGATGACATATCTATTGCTTTTAAGAATTATAAAGTCCCAATGATACCAATGCGTTCAGATAAGCAAGAGTTGGTAACAAAAAGTTTCGAACGAATTAATACAAGAGGCACTGTGATGTCAGAAGCTCACATGCTAAATGCATTGAGTTACTCACCTGAATTTGAACTTTTAACATCTATAGAAAATCTTAAGAGTGAATACTTAGAAGAATTTGATAACGATAGCATTGATCAAACCTTTATATTGCAGTTACTTAAGCTTCAACTAGGTAAATCGATTTACGATAAAAATACAGACTCTTTGGCGAAAGAAGTTAATGAGAAATTGCTCCGTGATATATTTTCAGGTATCCAACTGTTGCTAAGATTTTCAATGGAGCAGTATGGAGTGTCCTCTATTAAAGTCTTCCCATATAAATTACAAGCGCTAGGTGTATGCCATGCATTAGTCAAACATCCAGATATTGACCAAGCGAAGCTTAATGCATGGATTACAGTGACTGCTTATACGAGCGCTTTTGGAACCACTGCACGGAATTCTGAGTCAGCTTTAAATGATTGGTTAATGTATCTGAAAACTAATGAGTTAAAATGGACTCTTAATACGAAACCATCTGTTTCATTATGGAAGGATAATGTTAGTTTCAGAAATACTAGATTTAAACTATGGGCACTTGCTCAAGCTCATAAGCTTGACTCTGATAAAGGGACTAACTTTGCTAAAGATTTTCACAAATTTAAAGGGAAAATATTAAAAAAGCCTACTGAAATTAAAGATAAAAGTAAGAGATCGGCGTTATATTTTATTACGAAAGAAAAAAACTTTTCATTGGCTGAACTTAACCCTAATGACACAGAAGCAATGTTTTTAAATGACAGCATGTTAGATGAAATTAAATGTCAAAAATTTGAGGAATTCAGGGAGCAAAGAGAAACTGCAATCTTTAATTATGAAGTAAGTCATATATTTACTCCTGCTGCTAATATTTTAAAATTGACAAACTATAAAATCGAAAATTAATCGAATATGACAAGTAAGCTAATAATATTGTTGTATTAAAACCTGTAGTTTGTGTTGAAAATAGCCCAAATATTGATAGAAAAACAGAGCACACCAGTTCTTAAGAAAAGCAGCCCAATATAATGGGCTGCGCGTGTAGGAACTACACGACTATCCTCGAAGGCTACAGACGATAAACCCTAACGTCTGATGGATTACGCGCCTCCAGGGTCGCACCCTGATGCACCATAGCCCTGTCTCATGCACCCAGGTGTGGGCCGTTACTATCGATAACGAATCGCGGTGTGCGCTGCCAACCACAAAGATAAACCACTTTCAAAAATAATGTCTGGAAAAACCCAGGTAAAATTGTCGGGGTTTTATTTCAAGGTGGATTGGCGACGAGTCGTCCCTACTCGAAAGAGGTAGGGACGACTCGCAGAGTCGCCCGTCGAGGCCACTGCTCATGATGCCTCGACACCCAATTCGCCTTGAAAAAATGCAGGGCCAGAAGAGGGATGGAGATTTGAGCGGGTCAAAAAGGTGTTGCAATCTCTGATCACTGTGATAATTTTAATATTGGACTAGCTCGAAATGAGCATAAAGAAAAAGGGCGTATTTCACTGCCCGCAACACGTTCCTGAGGAGCTGCACTCGCAGCATTATGGGTCACACGACCACCCCACTATAAACAACACAAATATAAACCACAGTAGTTCGCGCTGTATTTCAACAGAAATCACACGGCTCAGCTTTGTTGCTTTAGACCAGTTAGCCTTTATGTCTTTCGACAATATGCTCGGTTACGCACCGTTCATATGGCTTTAAAACTTACCTATTTTGGCATTTCGCCCCCTGGTCTTCGGTTTGGTGTTTTTCTCAATACTTTCAAAATTACTTTTTAAATTTATGAGGAACATGAAATGAGCCAATTAGGATATCGTCTTCACCAAATGGTAAACGACACACACCGCGAAAGTAGCTTTAGCACTAGAGCTACCCGAAGCAAAGTTTTAAACCTTGCTGCAACACAGCTGCTTAGCCACGGTTATAGATTAAGAGACCCATCAGGTCTTAAAACCAAACATATCAATCACCTTATAACGCGTTGGCAAGATGAAGGTTTAGCACCCAAAACGATTAAAAACAGAATGGCTGCACTACGTTGGATTGCCGAAAAAATAGGTAAACCTAATATCTGTTCACGTAGCAATGATGATTACGGTATTCCAAGAGTTCGCAACAACCCCATTGGCAAGTCAAAAACGTTAGACATGGATAAGCATGCGAAGATCAAGAGTGACTTAATCAAGCTTTCCCTGCGTTTGCAGCAAGAATTTGGGCTTAGAAAAGAGGAGTGTATGAAATTCAGCTTATCTTACGCTTTGATAAACGCTAACACTCTACAAATTAAAGGCTCATGGGCCAAAGGTGGCAAATACCGCAAAATTCCGATCTTAAAAGAATCTCAACGACAGCTTATTCGTGATATTGCAGCTGTTACTAAAGGCGCACTTATCGAACCTGACAAAAACTATAAATCACAAATGAAACAGTACGACCGCGAAACAATTCGAGTTGGATTAAATAAAAATCACGGACTGCGTCATCATTACGCAAGGGAGCGTTATTTAGAGCTTACAGGTTGGAAATGCCCTGCCGATGGAGGCCCACATAGAAAAGAGTTATCATCTCTTGATTATGAGCACGATATTAAAGTTCGGGAGCAAATTAGCCTAGAGTTGGGCCATGAACGATTGAAGATTACCTATGCGTACTTGGGCAGTTAAAATTAGGCATGCCTAATTTTGAATGGGCGAATAAACTAACTTCGCCCTAGTTTATTGCTCTACTAAACCTCAGTTTTTACATCCGTTTTTATCACAGTTGATTTTAGAGTGGGATTCTACCCAGTGGGTAGCTTCCTTTTTAGTATCAAAACCACATCCTGTTGTTCCACCTTTACTTCCTTTGTGAACAATTCCAGTTGGCACATGTTTAACAGTCATAATTCTACTCCATCAGATTGATTTAAAAATTAATGCTTATAAGTTAAGCATTAATAGGATGGCAATAACTGAGTAAAAAGCTAGTTATTTATTCTTATTTTTTGAGAAAAGTAAAAGTGTATATTTTGAATGATTTACTATAAATACATGAAATTTATTGTTTTTAAAGTTTCAAATTTTAACGTGTGAGACATCTTCCATATTGATTTAAAAGGGTTTATTAGCTTAACTAAAGGCAAGACCAATTATCGACCGAATTAGGCATGCCTAATTTTAGGAGTCTCATATGTGGAAAAAAGCGTTAAAAGTAACAGGGGTGGTGGCACTAGGTGTTGTTGATGTTTTGCTATCAGTTTCTGAAGAAAATGACCAGCTAGATGAATTGGATGATGGTATGGGTAACATTATTGCAGATGGTGAAGAGATGACTCGCGCAGAAGCTGAAGACGCTAAAGCTCGTGGCGAGCTCTACGATACCTACCTATGAATTAGGCATGCCTAATTTTGAGAGAAGAAATGATGACAAATAAAGAGCTTTGGCCATTTAAGCCTGTATACGATGAGCTGAAGATTCGCTTAGCTGGTATTGAGGGCGAGTGTGAACCATTAGGTTTAGAGGTTGATCTTCGCAATGAAACGGAAGAAGAGATGTTCATTGCTTTAACCACACAAAAAGCGTTTGCATTTGATGTTATGAATGAACATGACGATATTTGGGATATCCGATTGGAATCCTTTTCAAAGTTCAAAAATCGTAGCACTCAGATTTTCTTTCCTTTCACAGGTCTTAACCCAGCTAAACGGTTGAAAATTAGTAATTGGATTTTAGAGCTTTGTAATTGGGAAGGTAATATCTACTTGGGTAATACAAGACACTAAGGTGCACTTATGACTGATTATGAATGGTTTCAAATGTGGGTGTTAATGGTGCTGGCTATTCGCGCTACTCGCCACTACGTCAAACTAAAGCATGACCTATTTGAAGCAATTAAAAAAGGGAGAGTCTAGTGATAGCTCCGTTGCTTACAGGATGCGCCATGGTCTTGGCGTTGGTGATATTTTTTGCTTTGCTATTTCATTTTAATCGCGACAATCTCAATAAATTCGACTGATACCTAATCATTCCTAGAAAAAAATTAGGCATGCCTAATTCTTGGCACCCAAAAACAGCTGTTTTCTCCTACTTTACGTGAAAATTAAATCCCTGAAACGGGTAAGTCTTGGCGTTTTTTTAACGCTTAGAAAAACCCCTCGAAAGTAAGGGGGGTTTTTCCGATCCAACCTGTCTCAAACCGTGTCAACCTAACTCTCAATGATTCAAGTAATAAAAATGCGTTGATTTTGAGAGGTAAAACTTATGCTAAAGGCAAAACCCGATGGTATCTACTCCCTTAACAAAGATGGTGAAGAAAGAAAAATATCTGGGCCAATAGAAGTGAAAGCGATTGTTTCTTCCCATGATAAGAGAGATGACTTCGGACGGCTATTAGAGTGGAAAAACTACTTTGGTTTACCAATTCGAGAAGTACTGCCAATGGGAGAAGTTGATGACAATTTTGCAAAAAAATTTAAAAAGAGGCTCCTTAGGTCTGGTTTTCACATCACGCCAGGAAAAAACTCGTGGGAATCTCTTTTAGCCTACCTAATCGAAACTCCATGTAATCTGCATGCTTACAGCTCAAGGCAAAGTGGTTGGGTTGATAGGCAATTTGTGACGCCGGATTGGAGTATTGGCCAGTACGATACTCCAGCAGTTTATGTTGGTGATTTTGCAGGTGATAGCTTAGTTGAATCAGGCTCACTGTTGGATTGGCAGCAAAATATTGGAAAGTATTGCCGAGGTAATCCAATCATGATTCTTGCTGTATGTACTGCACTTGCGGCTCCTATTATTGGGTGGACTGATTTAGAGAGCTTTGGAATACAAATCGTCGGAAGTTCAAAATCAGGCAAGTCTACGGTGATGAAAGTGGCTGCCAGTATCTATTCAGATCAAACCTACTGGGAGACTTGGAGCACCACTTCTAACGGTATTGAGTCTATCGCTCGTGCGCGAAATAACATGCTGCTTTGTCTTGATGAATTTAAGCAGTGCCCTGCACAAGAGATAGGTCAGCTAATCTACCACTTGTGTAATGGCGTATCAAAACTAAGAAGCCAGCAAGATGGCGCCCTAGATAAGCGTTATCGTTGGCGCACAATATTTCTTAGTACCGGGGAGCTTACACTTGAAGAGCTTTTGTTAGGCATTAATCAAAGTGTTAGTGCAGGGCAGTCAGTCCGATTGATAGAGGTTCCAGTATTTAGCAAATATGATGCTTTCGAAAATACTCATGGATTTAGTTCGGCTAAAGAATTTGCTGAGTACTTATCAGCCAGCATAGGTAAATACCATGGAACTTTCATTAAATCGTGGGTGGAAGCTCTCTCAGATTTTGATTGCCCAAACAATGAAGTTATTAAAGAGTACAAAAATATTCGGGAGCAGTGGCCTTGGCGAAAAAACATTGAGAGCCAAGCTAATAACGTTTTAGATAAATTTGCTCTGCTAGCGGCCGCGGGGGAAATTGCCATAAATTTAGGACTGTTGCCATGGCACTTGGGGGAAGCTAAAGATGCATTAGAACAAGTAGCAACAATTTGGTTAGATGACCGAAATAGCACCGAAAATTCAGAAAGTAAGAAAATTATTAAAAAGCTTATCAAGCTAATCAATAAATGGCGGCATAGCCTGAGTCCTCGGGGAGAATCACATAATGGGAGCATTGGATTCTTCGAATCAGAGCAGGAACTGGCTTGGTACATTCCTCAGCAGTTATTCAAATCGGAAGTAATTGAGTCCGTTGCTCATGAATACAGTCAAACAGTCCATTACATGCTTCAAAAAGGCTGGGCCATTTCCAATGAGGGCACGCGACGCACATTTAAAATAGGAGGAGAGCGGTTTATTAAGCTTTTTCCCGAGAAAATCTGTCGTGAATGCGGTGAAAGTGTAGATCTATCCCACTTTTATCCAAATGATAACTCTTTGAATAGTAATACCAATCCCACTTTCCCAGCTTCCCAGAGCGAGAATTACTAATGCTTACTGACCAACTATTTGACGAAATAAAATGCATTATTGAAAGCCAACTTTGCAAAGTAGCACTCAACAGCAAAGAGTTTCTTACATTTGACGAGTGTGTCCAGTACACAGCACTGAGCCCGAATTTCTTGCGTCAACAAGTTAGAGAAGGGTTGCCCTACTACAAGCTTGGAGGCCGGCGAACCTTTTTCAAGAGAACAGAAGTTGATACTTGGATACTAAAGAATCGCGTGGAATTGGGAGATAAACATGAATAACGAGTTATTTGAAAAACGAGCGGGCATTTTAAAGCTTTATGGCGAAGAAGAGCGGCTGATAAGCGAGACTGAGCGCTGCCGCAGAACCGGCATAAGCCGCACTACCTGGTGGCGTATGCAAAAGGCGGGAGAAACTCCGCCAGCCTCTAGTGTTGGTAAGGGGAAAGCCCGCTGGTTGCTGTCTGATATTTTGCTTTGGATTAACAAATAAATGGTTTAGGCTTCGATGAGTTGACAGATAGCCTATTGATAAAGGAGCAATTATTGAAATATTTAGCAAATGTTGAGGCGAAGGTATTCCATCGTCATTTTTCTGAAGATTCGTTCGATGAAATAAAAAAATTGAATAATATTAAGAGTTTGAAAGTTGCTACTTATGGACCCGCAAAATCCCTGTTTTCAACAGTCAGGTTTATAGTAGAAGACCTTGCTTCAGAAAATACTGAGGTTGAAATTTTATATGGTATTTCCAATTTCAACCATACAAATACTGAAAATGAGGTGAAAGCTTGCCTGAAAAGACTTACAAAAAGTGAATTTAACAATGTAAAGCTCTTTTTGCATTCAAGATCTCATGTTAAAGCAATCAGTGCAGACAGTGACCTTTATCTTGGATCTCAAAATGTTGCTACTACCTCTAAGCCAATGCACGAATTGAGTGGTGAAGGATACAAAACATTGTTTTCTAGTCACGAGGTTATTATTAAAATAAGTGATAAAAACAATGAGTTAATTAGGGGGATTTTAAAAAACCTAACAGACGATAATTTTTGTTGTACGTTATTTGAAAGAAAGCAGTGCATAGATGATATAGATTTTAAAATGCTTAGGTACTGGTATGATTACAACGAAATATTAGATTATCTGAGTTTTTTTGAAGGGATTGTTAAACAATACGAAGGCTTTACCTTTACTAGTGAAATTTCATCCGAAATAGAAGTTGAAAGATTGCATGAGATTCTTAAGTTATTGGCCGATATTTTCCATTCAAATAGCAGTGATAAAACTTTAAGTCTTGTAAATGATTTAATCGAAAACACTTACGCAGAGTCATTTTTAGATGAGTCCACATTAGATAAAATTAGCAATTTAGAAGGGATTATAGAAGAAATAATAGAGTTGAATGAAGCTAGTCCAAACCAAATCCAATCAGCCAATTTGGAAAAGGCTAAGGAATTAATTCAACCTTCGGATGTTTTTATGATAAATGAAGACGAACTGGAAGATATTATTTATAAAATTAAAAATACAATAGGTTATGGGTATGCAACTGACAAAGAATCCTTTCTAGAATTCTGGGAGCATGAAATTATAGATCACATTAATTCTAACCCAGGTGATTTTGATTTATCCGATTATCCTATAGGTGAAGATAGCCGCACACATGTAAAAGATATTTCCATAGCGGTAAGTCGTGAATTTATCTCACTAGACCAGCAGGTCTATCTTTTATCCCCTCAGATAAAAGAGCTTACCGAACAAGTGTTGGATAAGGTCATACCGGTTCTTGTTGAAATACATGAAACAAGGGTGTCAGAAGCGTACGAAATTCTAGAATCAGCAATCGCCGAACATAAAGAGAAGGTCGAGCGCTTTGATATGAATTGATTAATAATATACCTTAACCCGCATAAGCTTTGCCTCTTCACTACTGAAGAAGAGGCTCTAAAGTTACAGATACTGCTTGGTGAATTTCCTTCCTCTGTTCAAAAAAGTCATGCTTGTTGTAAATTTCATCTAACTTACTGATTTGATGATTTAAGCAACGCTCTAAATGATCATCTTGAAACTTCAGCCCAGCCCCAATAGATCTGAAAGTGCGCCGCAGATCGTGAACTCTAAAATGCTCTAAGTCACCCATAAGGTTTGGTGGTTGAACCTTTTTACTACGATCTATACCGAACAGTGAATTTATTGCGCTGTTGATAGTATCTGAACCCATATACGGTTTACTGCTTTTGCGCCTAGCTGGAAATACATAACTTGAACCATGTGAACGAACTCTTAGTTCTTTAAGCCATTCTACAGCGAGTGATGGTAACGGAATTTTTATAGCTCTAAAGTTTTTCTTGGTACGCTCTTTTGGTAGATACCAAACCGCGTTATCTAAATCAAATTCATACCATGGAGCCTGAATTAATTCAGATTTACGTACACCTAAAGCTACCAACAAACAACAGGCTAGGTAGTTGTCGCGAGTAAAAGATTCGGGGTATTTTCGGAATACGCTGAATGCTTGTTCCACCTCATTAATATTTAATACTCGTTCTCGTGATGACTCATGTCCTCCAGCATCCTTATAGGTAAAAGCTGATGCAGGGTTGTTCAGTGTAATATTCAATTGTATGGCATGTTTAAAAAGGTTATTAAGTAGATCGAGAACATCATTTGACACTGTAGGTCGCCCACTATCGGTAATGATATTTAGGATATCTCGAATGTGGAACGCATTAACCTGCTCAACTTTAAGGTGACCAATGAATTTGGCTACATTGTTGTTATATTTACTTTTCGGGATATCAGGCCTTTTTAATCGTTTGAGCAGCTTATTTTCATACATATCTTGAAATAGCTCGTTAAAAGTCATCCCGTTATGTTTAGTCAGAGAGCTCAATGATAGTGGATCAATGCCTTCTCTTAGCATAGCTCTAATTGTTTCAGCCTCACCCCGAGCTTCAGCGAGTGTCAGTTGTCCGAATTTACCCAGAGACTTTTCCCTCCTCTTTTCGTTAAAGGTATATCTAAGGGACCAGTAAGGTTCGCCACGCTTCGGAACGACGAACGATAACCCATTGCCATCGGATGTTTTGCTGTGCTGACCTTTAGCAAGTGTGTTGACTTGTTTTACTGTTAAATTTGACATTTTTTCACCTCTTGTACTCACCAGTAGTTTGAGACTAGCAGTGAAAAATACTCACCACAATACTCACCAATTGGATGAAACAGAATGAAAAAATACGGAACGATAAAAAACAAAACCTCGCTATAAAGCGAGGTTATTCAGGTGTTTATGAGTGTTTTTGAATATTAGTGAGCTTTATTCAATATTCTGAATTTGCTCACGCATTTGCTCTATCAATACTTTTAGCTCAACTGCAGCATTGGTGATGTCGCTGTTGATTGATTTAGAAGCTAGGGTATTTGCTTCACGGTTAAACTCTTGCATCATAAAATCTAAACGACGACCACAAGCACCACCTTTACTCAAAATTTTACGTGTTTCTTTAACGTGCGATTTTAAACGATCAAGTTCTTCTGCTACATCTTGCTTTTGTGCAAGATAAATCAGTTCTTGTTCAAGACGTGACTCATCAATATTTGTTGTTAAATCTTCAAGTTTTTGTACTAACTTTTCACGTTGCCATTTAGTAATTTCTGGCATGTGGGCTTCAACAATATCAACTTGCTCTAAAATGGCGGTTAATCGTGTAGTTATCATTTCTTCAA
Organism: Pseudoalteromonas sp. 3J6; assembly: GCF_903995135.1. Classification (GTDB taxonomy): domain Bacteria; phylum Pseudomonadota; class Gammaproteobacteria; order Enterobacterales; family Alteromonadaceae; genus Pseudoalteromonas. The sequence goes on from NZ_LR877185.1 coordinate 481,095, forward strand.
GGTTTGCACCTTCATCACCACGTGCCGATTTAAAGTCTTCAATTACTTGGTCAAGCCCAGTAATGAGCGCTGTATTTACACTATCCATATCAATTTCTTGCGCTTCCATCACGCCAGGCCAACGCAAAATGTCAACAGGATTAATATCACCATTGCTTTGTTGTTGTACCCACTTAGCACTATTAATTAGCTGCTCAGCAAGAGATTGATTAATTGATAATTCACCAACATGTGCAGGGTTTGCTACAAATTTTAAGAAAACTTCGACCTTACCACGCTGTAAGTGCTTACGCAGACGCTCGCGTATAACGGGCTCCATGCCACGAAATTGCTCTGGTGCACGAATAAAGGTTTCAAGATAACGTTGGTTCACTGAGCGAACTTCCCACGTGCCAGTGCCCCATTCGCCTTTTATTTCGCGACGCGCATAAGCTGTCATACTGTGGATCATGGATGTTTTCCTACATTTTTAAATACAATATTACGATTATTATACCGTAACACTGCCCAAGCTCTAAAGAAAATTTAACACTGCTGAGTGTTTTTTAAACACACTTTAATATAAATCAACATGGCATCTGTATTCACATCAACATATAATGTGGCAAATTCAGAATTAAGGGGATCGTCAATGCGTCCAAGCGAAAGAACACCTAATCAAATTAGACCGGTTACGTTTACACGTAACTATACTCTACATGCTGAAGGTTCAGTATTGGTAGAGTTTGGCAACACTAAGGTACTTTGTACTGCGACAGTTGAGGCTGGCGTACCACGCTTTATGAAAGGCCAAGGTAAAGGTTGGGTAAACGCAGAATATGGCATGTTACCGCGCGCAACACACACACGTAATAGTCGTGAAGCAACGCGAGGTAAGCAGGGCGGTCGTACAATGGAAATTCAGCGTCTGATTGCTCGCTCTTTACGTGCAGCAATCGATCTAAAAGCACTCGGTGAAAACACAATTACTATTGATTGTGATGTAATCCAAGCTGATGGCGGTACACGTACAGCGTCTATCAGCGGTGCATGCGTTGCGCTAGTTGATGCACTAACGTATATGCGTGCAAAAGGGATGATTAACTCAAACCCACTTAAACATATGATCGCTGCTATTTCTGTTGGTATATATAAAGGCCAAGCGATTAGCGATTTAGAATACCTAGAAGATTCTGACGCTGAAACTGACATGAATGTAATTTTAACTGAAACCGGTAAAATTATTGAGGTACAAGGAACCGCTGAGGGTGAACCTTTCTCGTTTGACGAACTTGATGAGCTACTTACACTCGCTAAGCATTCAATTCGTGAAATTATTGATGTACAAAAGCAAGCACTAGCATAAATAGGTAACTGGCAATGAAAGAATATCAAAAAGAGTTTATTGAGTTTGCTTTAGAAAAGCAGGTATTAAAGTTTGGCGAGTTTACTTTAAAGTCTGGCCGTACTAGCCCTTACTTCTTTAATGCGGGTTTGTTTAATACAGGTCGTGACTTAGCGCGCTTAGGTCGCTTTTATGCAGCGGCACTTGAAGATGCAGCAATTGAATATGATGTACTATTTGGTCCTGCTTATAAAGGTATTCCAATTGCAACAACAACCGCAGTTGCGTTAGCAGATCATTATAATAAAGATGTACCTTATTGCTTTAACCGTAAAGAGAAAAAAGCACACGGTGAAGGTGGTAGCTTAGTTGGATCTGAACTTAAAGGTAAGATCATGTTAGTTGATGATGTGATCACTGCCGGTACAGCTATTCGCGAGTCAATGGAAATAATTGCGGATAATGGCGCAGATTTAAGTGGTGTTTTAATTGCACTTGATCGTCAAGAAAAAGGTAAAGCAGAGCTTTCTGCTATACAAGAAGTAGAACGTGACTTTAATACCCAAGTTACTTCTATCGTTAAATTGGCTGATTTAATTAGTTACCTAGAGCTCCAAGGAACTATGGATGAGCATTTAGCCGCGGTAAAAGCTTACCGGGATCAATACGGTGTAGCATAAATAGTAGCCTCGCAAATGCGGGGCTTTATTTTGCCTAAAATAGAGCAACAGTAACTCCTACTTATATTAAGGCTTTGCTAATACATATAAACAAAAGCCACCTTCAGGTAGACACTATTAACAGCCGTGACTTTATAAATACTGTGGCATCACTCTTACCTACTTCAATTCACCGTAGTAACATTTACAAAAGTTAGCTGCAGCGTCTTATTTTCTAGACTTTGTTATATATGGGATCTATTCGGGTAGATTATTGCTAGTGATCATTATGATCATCTTAGTTATGAGTGTTTTAATAAAGCTTATTCAAGTTGATACAATGATTAAAGGCTTAAGTTTCGCGTTTATTGTTAATAAATTGATAGTTATGTTGTGTTTTTAGCACCTATCGTTCAAATATCCAGCGAACAGTCATTTATTTCAAGTTTTCTTCAAAAAAGGGTTGATCTGTTTTCGGATCTCCCTATAATGCGACCCCACTGAGACGGCAGAACGCAACGCATAGCGAGGCACGAGCTACTCAGTGAGTCGAGTAAAACTTAGTTCTGAAAACTTTCAAGTTTAGCAAAATTAAGTGTTGACAAAAAAATAGGAAAGCGTAATATGCGCAGTCCTAGCGAGATAAAGTTTAACGCTTTAATCGCAACGTTCTTTAACAATATAAAGCAATCATCTGTGTGGGCACTCGTACAGATTGAGTTCTAACAGCCAAGCTTAGTTTACTAAGTGAGGCAAACAA
>NZ_LR877185.1:1373493-1492474 GCF_903995135.1 Pseudoalteromonas sp. 3J6
AAGCGGTTAATATTAAAACTATGCCGCACCCAGGTTTCCCAACCGACATGCAAGCTCAATTTACCGCTTTAAATGTAGTGGCTAACGGCAGTGCGACCATTACCGAGACTATTTTTGAAAATCGTTTTATGCATGTGCCTGAGTTACAGCGTATGGGCGCTAATATTCGCCTTGAAGGCAATACGGCTTTTTGTGGTGAAACACAAAGCTTATCGGGTGCGCAGGTTATGGCAACCGATTTACGAGCATCAGCGAGCCTTATTTTAACGGGAATTGTGGCCCAAGGTGAAACGGTTGTTGATCGTATTTATCATGTAGATAGAGGTTATCAGCGTATTGAAGACAAACTCAGTGCGTTAGGTGCTAACATTAAGCGCAAAAGCAATTAGTTATATTAATACAATTATTATTCTAACGCATAAAAAACGCGATAATATATCGCGTTTTTTTATGTCTAATGCCAAAATATAAACAAGCGCTTTATAGCTTGGTTTCGAGCTCGGCTACTTTCACCATTATTTTTTGTATTTTACCGTTACGGTATAGCTCAAACTCAATTTCTTTACCTGGCTCGGTACTGCCTATCTTTTTTAATACATTTTGTGGATTAGCCACTGAAAGCCCTGCAATTTTAATCACAATGTCTTGCTCTTCTATACCCGCCTGCCATGCAGGACCTAGAGGGTCGAGATTGGTAATACGCATGCCTGCGACAGGCGTTAAGCTATCATTGACCTCTTTGCCTGTACTATCTACTGCAGTGCCTTCAAAGCCCAAATAACCACGAACAACGCGACCATGGCGAATAAGTTTACCCATAACTTCTTTAGCAAGGGTGTAAGGTACGGCAAAAAATATTCCCTGAATGTTTAAGTTCTCACGGGTTTTAAATTGGGCTGAGGTGATCCCTACTAAATCGCCATTAGAATTTACCAGCGCTCCTCCCGAATTGCCCACATTAATAGCGGCATCCATTTGCAATAAGTTATTGTAAGGACTGTCGGTAATTTTTTGCTTACCAGTAGCGCTAATGATCCCCTGAGTAATTGTTTGCCCTAAATTTAATGGATTCCCGATTGCTAACACCAAATCGCCTACATTCGTGGTGTAGTTGTCATTAACAGGAATAACAGGGAGGTGGTTGGCATTGATTTTTAATAATGCTAAATCGGTAATGGTATCAAAGCCAATAAGTTGTACATCGAAAAAACGTCTGCCATCGGTAAGAATGACCAGTATTTGATCGGCATTATTGATCACATGATAATTAGTCAATATATAGCCATCGGGTGACATGATCACGCCAGATCCGAGCTCTTGCACAGTATTTTGGCGCTTGTAGCGTGGCTCTTTAGAAATACTCTCTGAAAAAATAGTGACAACCGATGGTGCCGCGCGTTTAACCGCATCAGAAAAGCTCAAATGGCTGGCGGTCATTGCGCTTGGCAGGGGAACATTAGGTAGTAATGCAGTGCGCATGTTAGGGCTGAAAAAAACCACTAAAAAAGCAATGCCTAAACCGGCAAACAAAGGAGGAAGTACAAATTTTAGAAGTTTTAGCACGGTATTCTTATTGTTAGTGAGCAATCCCTTTATGATGGCACAAAAAAAATAACAGCGGCAAGTGCCGCTGTTACTTTTATTGTATTATTACTGAATTAATACAAAGATAGACTCGCGTCCGCGTTTAACACCTAACACAATATTACCTTGAATATCGTCGATAATTTGGTTCATGTCGCGAATGCTTTCTACCCGTTGACGGTTTACTTGCACAATAACATCGCCTTCTTCGAGGCCAACCCGTGCTGATGGTGAACGAGGATCGACAGAAGTTACTTCAATACCTTTCATTTTGTTTTTCTTCACGTTTTCAAGTGTTGCACCTTGGAATGCTGGGTGTAACTCTTCACCTGCAGCAGTAATCCCTGATGCGCCATCTAGGGTAACTTCAACGTTTTTAACTTTACCGTCACGGTAAATTCCTAGCTGTACTTCACGGCCTTCACCTAAGGTGGCAATTTTGCTTCGTAGTTCATGGAAGCCACTAATTTCACTGCCATTAATGCTAATAATCACATCGCCTGCTTTAATACCGGCTTTGCTGGCAGCTGTGTCATCGAGTACCTGCATAACGTAAGCACCTTGTTTAACATCAAGCTGCTGTGCTTTGGCGAGGCCTGCATCAAGAGGGCGGCCTGAAATACCTAGCGAGCCACGGCGTACTTCACCATGCTCTACAATTTGATCAACAAGGTTTTTCATCATGTTTGATGGAATAGCAAAACCAATCCCCACATTACCACCCGATGCACCTAAAATAGCGGTATTAATACCAATTAACTCACCGTTTAAATTAACTAAAGCGCCACCTGAGTTGCCTTGGTTAATCGCGGCATCGGTTTGAATGAAATCTTCGTAACCTTCAATATTTAAACCACTACGACCTAATGCGCTAACAATACCTGAGGTAACAGTGTGGCTTAAACCAAACGGGTTACCAATAGCTACAGCAAAATCACCGACACGTAAGTCATCTGAGTTAGCAAGTTTTACAGAGGTTAATTCATCTGCGTCTATTTGTAGTAGCGCAATATCAGACTCTTTATCGCTGCCAATTTTTGTTGCATCATATTCGCGGCCATCTTCGAGGGTAACCACCATTTTTTCGGCATCTTGTACTACATGGTTGTTGGTAACCACATAGCCTTTGTCGGCATCAATAATAACTCCAGAGCCTAAACCGCTAAATTGTCGCTTTTGGCTACGTGGCTGCGGGTTGCCAAAAAAGAAATCGAGTGGGTCACCACGTCGACGCACTTCTTTAGAGCCTGAAACCTGAATACTCACTACACCTGGCGTGATTTGCTCAAGCATAGGGGCAAGTGTTGGTAATTGTTGACCATTAACGGCAACCGGCAACTTAGCAAACGAGGCGGTTGGACTTAATAATAAGCTAGTAGATAAAATAGCAGCACTGATAAGTGATAATTTCATTTTCATAGTCAGGGTTTACTCCACTTAAAAAGCAAAAGGCTGCAATAAGCAGCCTCAAAAAAGTATATCAGTAAGATAAAACAACAAAGCTGTTATATCTAAAGACTATGGGGTCAAAAAAAAGTTCATCAAGATGCTTTAGAAGTATTCTCATCACCTGCAAATAAACCTGACTTACCCGACACATAATCAGCTGGTTGAGCATCGGCGTTTGAGCGATCTGAACTACGTTCTTTTAATGACGCTTGTAACTGTTCGGTGGTTTCTTTAGAGAAAAACGGCTCAGCAGGGGCTTTATTTCTGTCTTCGAGTAACAGTTGATTGGTTTCTTCAACATGACTTAATAACTGATCGTAGTTTTCTTTCATTTTGTTTACTAACTTACCAGTATTCGCCAAATGGTCGGCAACATCTTGGCGATACTGCTCAAGTGAATGCTTAGCTTGCTCTGCTTGTTGCTCTAACTCATCTTGCTTAAACTGTTTTTTAGTGACAAAGGCACCAACGAAAAATGCAGCAATAGCAACTACTATCACTAACCCTACCCATGTAAATGTACCCATAAATTCACCTCTATGCGAAAATAACTAAAAAATTAAAATGCTACTAAGTCTAATATACCCTGAGTATTGATGCGTGTTAATATGCTTTACAAATTAAACTGTGTTTTAACTGTAAATAGATATGACTCCTTGGCAAACATACCAGCAAGACCTTCAACGCGATGACTTTGTACATGACGCAGCACAAGAAAATGCAGTTCGTCATTTACAGCGTTTATACGACGATTTAACACAAGCAAAACCGCAATCTAAAGGTTTTTTTGCAAAGCTTTTTAATAAAGCAGAGCCAGCCCCTATTAAAGGTTTATACTTTTGGGGTGGCGTAGGCCGTGGTAAAACTTATCTTGTTGATACTTTTTACGAAGCTTTACCGGGTGATAGAAAAATGCGAGTGCATTTTCACCGCTTTATGCACCGAGTACACGATGAACTTAAAAAGTTAAATAACACTGCCAACCCTTTAGAAACAGTAGCAGATATTTTTAAAGCAGAGACAGACATTATCTGTTTTGATGAATTTTTTGTTCAAGACATTACCGATGCCATGTTGCTCGGTGGTTTAATGGAAGCGCTATTTGCTCGCGGTATTGTACTGGTTGCCACGTCAAATATTATACCTGATGACTTATACCGCAATGGTTTACAGCGTGCCCGTTTTTTACCGGCTATTGCCTTAGTAAATAAGCATACTGAAATAGTTAATGTAGATTCAGGCGTTGATTACCGACTGCGTACTCTTGAACAAGCTGAAATTTTTCATAGCCCGCTTGATGAACAAGCCGATAAAAACCTATTCGAATATTTTGACAAGCTCTCGCCAGAAGTCGGTAAACTAGATACCCCAATTGAAATAGAAGGGAGGATGATCAACACTCGCAAAGTATCTGACTGCATCGTTATGTTTGAATTTAGCGAACTGTGTGAAACTGCCCGTAGCCAAGTTGATTACATGGAAATAAGCCGATTATATAACACGGTGATTTTATCTAATGTAAAACAGCTAGGGCAAAATAATGATGACGCAGCAAGGCGCTTTATTGCGTTAGTAGATGAATTTTATGAGCGTAATGTAACGTTAATTATCTCTGCAGAAAAACCGATTACCGAGCTCTATACACAAGGCAATTTAAACTTTGAATTTAAACGCTGTATTAGTCGCTTACAAGAAATGCAATCGTTAGAGTATTTAGCCCGAGAGCATTTAGCTTAAAATACGAAGGTTAGCGGGCGACGGGCTGCGGGTCTCGAGCAAAACATCTAACTTCTAAATAAAAAAACCTTGCGATGTTAACCGCAAGGTTTTTTTATTTCTCGAACCTCGAACCTCGAACCTCGAACCTCGAACCTCGAACCTCGAACCTCGAACCTCGAACCTCGAACCTCGAACCTCGAACCTCGAACCACGAACTTATCTCATGGTAACAAACTCTTCAGAGCCGGTTGGGTGTAGTGCGACAACCGCATCAAAATCTGCTTTAGTTGCGCCCATTTTCATGGCGACTGCAAAACCCTGAATCATTTCATCAACGGTAAAACCAATACCGTGTAAGCCCACAACTTTTTCATCATCGCCTGCACACACTAACATCATATTACAGGCTTGGCGGTGCTGAGTAACTGCAGTATACATAGCCGCAAAGCTTGATTTGTATACTTTTACATTTTCGCCGCCGTACTGAGAAATCGCTTCTTGCTCAGTTAAACCAATGGTGCCGATAGGTGGGTGGCTAAATACTACGGTTGGTACTAGGCTGTAGTCCATTTTTAAATCGTTCGGCAATTCTTTATTAAATAAACGCTCCGATAGAGTACGACCCGCTTTAACAGCAACCGGTGTAAGCTCAATACCATTTTCGATAATATCACCCACAGCGTATACATTTTCAGCTGTGGTGTTTTGGTATTCATCTACTTTTACATAACCGCTTTCGTTTACTTCTACGCCTGCTGCAGCAAGATTAATTTTATCGGTTGTTGGCGTGCGGCCTATAGCCCAAATAACCTGATCAACATTTTCGCTGTAACCATTCTCAAAGTGAATTGTTAAGCTGCCATCAGCCTCTTTTACCACTTCTTTTGGCGAACACTCGGTATGTAGGGTAGGGCCTTCTTTAGCCATAATATCAACCAGTGTGTCGATAATGTATGGGTCAAAGGTGCGTAGTGGCTTGCTCTTACGAACAAATAAGTGAGTTTGTGTACCTAGGCTGTGCAAAACACCTGCAATTTCTACGGCAATATAACCGGCACCAACAACAGCAACACGTTTAGGTTGTTCGTTCAGCTCAAAAAAGCCGTTTGAATCAATACCGTGTTCAGCACCTGGAATATTAGGAATAGTAGGGCGGCCACCAACGGCAACTAAAATGTGATCGGCAGTATAGTGCTCGCCATCTACTTCAACGGTCTTACTATCAACAAATTTTGCAAAACCTTTAATCACGGTAACGCCATTTTTAGCTAAACCGTTATCATAGCCTTTGTGAATACGACCAATATAAGCTTCACGGCTTTCTACTAGTTTTGACCAGTCAAAGCCTTTTACTTCTACATCAAATCCGTAATCAGGAGCATAAAGATTAATTGCTTCAGCAACTTGAGCGCCATGCCACATTACTTTTTTAGGAACACACCCTACGTTTACGCAGGTGCCACCCATGTGTTTAGCTTCAATTAATGCTACTTTTGCGCCACGCATTGCTGCACGGTTAGCTGATGCAATACCACCACTACCGCCACCAATTGCAATGTAATCAAAATGCTGAGCCATGTTTAATCCTCTAAATGTGTTTAACAATGTTTTACCGATAATATCATATGCGATGAACAAGTCACTTGTTCGGGGCTGCTAAAATCTCTACCATCAAACGAAAACCAAGCTAGTTAAGATCAAGGTATCAGCAGTAGAGCGTATATTAAGCTAAGAGCTGAACACTTCCCCTTGTATTTACGTATTTTGCCCCAACTTCATTTTTATATTTGCACAAACTGAGAATGATTATGAGCAATGCACAAACAAATCCCCTAATCGGGCTTGAAGGTTTACCGCCTTTTTCAAAAATAAAGCCAGAGCATGTAGTACCGGCATTAAAAAAAGGTATTGAGCACTGTCGCAGTGCAATTGATGATGTATTAGCAAAGCAATCATACACCTGGAATGATTTAGTATTACCCCTTGAAGAAGCTGACGATAAACTATCGCGATTATTTTCACCGGTGTCACATTTAAACTCGGTGATGAACAACGATGAACTTCGCGAAGCTTATGAGCAGTGTTTACCGCTTATTTCTGAATATTCTACTTTTGTTGGCCAACACCAAGGTTTATATGAGGCTTATAGCGCGCTTTATAACAGTGATGAATTTAAAACACTCACTACCGCCCAGCAAAAAACGATTACCAACGCATTGCGTGACTTTAAGCTTTCAGGCATTGCACTAAATCCTGAGCAGCAAAAACGCTACGGTGAAATTAGTGCGCGTTTATCAGAGCTTGCTTCAAAATTTGGTAATAACGTGATGGATGCCACGCTTGCATGGTATAAGCATATTACCGATAAAAGCCAACTAGCGGGCTTACCAGAGTCAGCACTGGCATTAGCGGCTGATACAGCAAAAAGTAAAGACTTAGAAGGCTGGGTATTTACTCTCGATTTCCCATCTTACTTACCTATAATGACTTACGCAGACGACCGTGAACTTCGCAAAGAAACATACACCGCGTTTTCTACTCGTGCATCCGATCAAGGTCCAAATGCAGGGGAGTTTGATAACTCGGCGATTATGAGTGAAGAACTGGCACTGCGTCATGAGCTAGCACAATTACTTGGCTTTAATAATTACGCCGAAAAATCGTTAGCTACGAAAATGGCAGAATCACCTGCACAGGTATTTTCATTTTTAGAAGACTTAGCTGCTAAATCCAAGCCACAAGCAGAGCAAGAGCTTAAAGAGTTGCAACAATACGCAGAGCAACAGCACGGTATTAGTGAACTACAGGCATGGGACTTTGGTTATTACAGCGAAAAGCTAAAGCAAGAAAAATACGCGATTTCAGATGAAGTATTACGCCCATACTTCCCTGCCGATAAAGTGCTTAGTGGTTTGTTCGAAACCGTTAACCGCTTATTTGGTATTACAGTTAAAGAGCAAAAAGACATCGATACTTATCATAAAGATGTGCGCTTTTTTGAAATTTACGATAGCAACAATACTTTACGTGGTCGTTTCTACTTAGATTTATACGCCCGTGACCACAAGCGTGGTGGTGCGTGGATGGATGACTGTATGGGTCGTAAAGTGCGTGCTAATGGTGAACTTCAAACACCAGTTGCTTACTTAGTATGTAACTTTAATAAAGCGATTGGCGATAAGCCTGCTTTGTTTACCCATAATGAAGTAACCACACTGTTCCATGAGTTTGGTCACGGCATTCACCACATGTTAACTCAAGTAGATGCAGCGCCTGTTGCTGGTATTAATGGTGTGGCATGGGATGCCGTTGAATTGCCAAGTCAGTTTTTAGAAAACTGGTGTTACGAAGAAGAAGCCCTAAGCTTTATTTCAGGCCACTTCGAAACCGGTGAGCCATTACCAAAAGAGCTACTAGATAAACTATTGGCCGCTAAAAATTACAACTCAGGTATGCAAATGCTAAGACAACTTGAGTTCTCGTTATTCGATTTTAAAATTCACCATGACTACGTGGCAGACAAACCATGTAACATTCAAGCTGTACTTGATGATGTACGCAGTCGTACCTCAGTCATTAAGCCGCCAGCGTTTAACCGTTTTCAGCATGGCTTTAGTCATATTTTTGCGGGCGGTTATAGTGCAGGTTATTACTCGTATAAATGGGCTGAAGTACTTTCGGCAGATGCCTACTCTAGATTTGAAGAAGAGGGGATTTTTAATCTACAAACGGGCCAAGCGTTTATGCAGCATATTCTTGAAAAAGGCGGCAGCGAAGAGCCAATGGCACTGTTTAAAAACTTCCGCGGTCGTGAGCCAAGTGTAGATGCACTTCTGCGCCACAGCGGCATCGCCGCTTAGGGTCTGTTGATTTTTGCGGATTAAAATATAATTACAAAAGCGCCCCAGAGGCGCTTTTTTATTGCCTAAAATACAGCGCTGTTAAAGAATATTTTGAATAAATTTTAGTAGTTTTAACATGGCGTACTATGCTTTGAACAAAGTACTAAAAGGGACTAACGCATGGCAAAGTTAATACTGGCAATTGATGACGATAAATTAATGCACCATATTATTGAAGAATCTTTAGCTGGGTTTTGCAAAGTGATCCACGCCAAAAATGGTGAAGATGGCATAAGACAAGCGATTAAATATAACCCCGATATTATTTTGCTTGATGTTGAAATGCCAGGCATGTCTGGTTATGAGGTTTGCCAAACTATTAAACAAAATAAAGCCACAACAGATATTCCGGTAATGTTTTTATCATCCAAAGTGGGGCAAGCTGAACGTATTAAAGGGTTTAGTGTTGGCGGGGCTGACTACATTTTGAAGCCTTTTAACGCACAGGAGCTGATGGCACGGATTAAAATTCTTTACCAGTACCGCAAGCAGTGTGCAACACTGCAATATGATATAGCAAAGGCCAATAAAACAGCTGAAATGGCGATGATTGAAACCGGTGACATGGGGCGCATTATGCGGTTTGTTTGTCAAAGCTATCATGCCGATAATTTAGAATTACTAAGTGAATACTTTTTAGGTTTTTTTACTCCATTACACCTCAATGTCGTGGTTGTTTTTTGGCAAAATAACCAGGGAATGTTTTATAGCCAAGAAACTGGTGTATGCCCATTAGAGCAAGAGCTACTCATACAGCATAAAAATGCAGAACGCTTTGTTGATATTGGTCATAGTACTATTATTAATTACCCTAATATTTCACTATTAATTAAAAATATGCCTGTAGATACGCCATCACTTTATGGCCGCTATAAAGATTTATTTCCGCATATTTTAGAAGTAACTAACGAAAAAGTAGTTACTATACAGCAGCACCAATATCGACTAATGCGCGACAATGAGCTAACCCTTGCTTTTAAAGATATTGTTGCCCAGCTTAAAAATCAAAACGCCATGCAAACGAGTGCAATTAGCCAGCTTACAGAGCAGCTTGAGCAACTCCAATCGCTAATGCAAACACACAACGAGATATCAACTTCGCAATTTAATGAGCAAATAACTCAGCTTAGTCATACATCACAGCAGCTGGTTGCAACCACTAATGATTTAGCCTTTATTAAGCACCAACTAAAAACAACCACTCAACAGCGTGATGACTTAATTACTCAAACAAAACTAAGTAAACAACAAACGCAGCCAGAACCTGAGAGTGAAAATAACGATATTGAGTTGTTTTAAACTAGAGATCGTATATTGGCTTTGTTTGGGTATAATAACGGTGAAATTTATCATCGGAGTGTGAAGTGGTTATACAGTGTGCGTTTAAAGAGTGTCGACCTTATTTAAATGAGTTAGAAGCACGCTTTGGGCTTGCTCAATGGGCAGAGCAAAGCAGTGGTTTTAGCTTGCATTACGATGATAAAGGACTAAGCCTGTATAAAACTGACGAGCCAAAATTAGGTGCTATTAACGTAGACTTTGTAACTGGTGCCGTTGCACATAGGCGTAAATTTGGTGGTGGTAAAGGGCAATCAATCGCTAAAGCGGTTGGCCTTAATAAGGGCGCAACGCCAGTGGTACTCGATGCCACAGCAGGCCTTGGACGCGACGGTTTTGTGTTAGCCTCGCTAGGCTGTAAAGTAATTCTACATGAGCGCCACCCCGTGGTTGCTGCACTGTTATATGATGGCTTACAACGTGCTTATAACGATAGTGAAATTGGCCCATGGATGCAGCAAAATATGAGCCTTATCTTTGGCTCAAGCCATACCTTACTTGCCCAATGTGACAGCATGCCCGATGTGGTTTACCTTGATCCAATGTTCCCGCACCGTGAAAAATCAGCATTGGTTAAAAAAGAAATGCGGGTATTCCAAGAGTTAGTGGGTGGCGATACCGACGCCGATGATTTGCTCGAGTTTGCTTACCCACTTGCCAGTAAGCGTGTAGTAGTGAAACGCCCCGATTATGCACCATTTTTAAATGATAAAACCCCGAGTATGCAAATCAAAACCAAGAAGAACCGCTTTGATGTGTATGTAAAAGCCGCGATGGTTTAGGTTAAAGAACAGTTTTTAGTCTTCAGCTGTCAGTTGTCAGCAAAAGATTAAGCCAAGTACGGTGTTTGGGTTAAACGTAGGCGGGGCTTTACGCCGCGCAGGTAGTTTGACATGTTGTGAAAGTGCGCGAGGTAAACTCTCACCTATAATATAAAAACTGGGCTTGCATAAGGCTCGGTGTTTTATTTTACTACCTGACCGCTGACCGCTGACCGCTGACCGCTGACCGCTGACCGCTGACCGCTGACCGCTGACCGCTGACCGCTGACCGCTGACCGCTGACCGCTGACCGCTGACCGCGAACTGATCTTTTAGATCTCGACTATTGAATATAGGATCTCAGCGCGTTTTCATGCTAGAATTTGCGCAATTTTTTTGTACTCGATAAGTAGCACTGTAATGATCTTAGATGATATCCGCATCGTTTTAGTAAACACATCACATTCTGGTAATATTGGTTCTGCGGCACGTGCCATGAAAACCATGGGATTATCAAAGTTATACCTTGTAGATCCTGCCTGTGAAATAGATAGCCATGCCAGCGCACTGGCTGCAGGTGCTACAGATGTACTTGGTAATGCTGTTGTTGTTGATACGGTTGCTGATGCCATTGCTGATTGTGCATTAACTATTGGTACTAGTGCCCGTTCGCGTACATTGTCGTGGCCTATGGTTGAGCCGCGTGAATGTGGTGAAAAGCTTGTTGGCGAAGCTGTAAATGGCCCTGTAGCACTTGTATTTGGTCGTGAAAACAGTGGCTTAACAAACGAAGAATTACAATTGTGTAATTACCATGTATGTATTCCTGCTAACCCAGAATACAGCTCGCTAAATTTAGCCATGGCAGTACAAACCTTATGCTATGAAACGCGTATGGCGTTTTTAAATCAACAGCCTAAAGCGGAACAACAAGAAGACGAAACCCTATATCCATCGTCTAAACAAACAGAGCTGTTTTACGAACATCTTGAAGACACCTTGTTTAAAACAGGCTTCATCATTAAGCAGCACCCAGGCATGGTAATGACTAAGCTACGTCGCTTGTTTAATCGTGCTCGCCCTGAAGATGCTGAAATGAACATATTACGAGGTATTCTTACCTCAATTAATAAGTCTATAAAATAGCAATTAGTTATAAATAGCGCCCTTTATTGCTCTACTAATACTTGACTAAATTACTCAGGTAATTACAATAGACCCAATACTTGACCAAAACAGTCGGGTATTACAAGTTTTTTAGAACCTAGAATACTTGACTAATCTACTCTGGTAATTAAAATTTGCACTCTTTTGTGCGGGGGGCGTTATGAAGTTAACATCAAAAGGCAGATATGCCGTTACAGCCATGCTGGATGTTGCACTACATGCAAATATAGGCCCTGTAGCGCTTGCAGATATTTCGCAGCGCCAAGAAATTTCTTTGTCTTATCTTGAGCAGTTGTTTGCCCGTTTACGTAAGAATGGGCTAGTGAGTTCTGTTCGAGGTCCTGGTGGGGGCTATTTACTAGGACGTGAGGCCGATGTAATTTCAGTTGGCGATGTTATCAATGCGGTAGATGAATCTGTTGACGCTACACGGTGTCAGCGAAGCAATACTGGTTGTCAAAGTGGCATGCGTTGTTTAACCCATACATTGTGGTCAGACCTAAGCGCACGAATTGAAGAATTTTTAAATAATATTACCTTAGCTGAACTGGTCGAAAAGTCGGACGTTAAAGCGGTCGCTCTTCGCCAAGAAAACAGCGTTAATGATGCAATTAAGCAGTTGGAAAATATTCAAGTAAGCTGTCAACTTTAAGGTTGACCTGCAGCGGAGAGAGAAATGAAGTTACCGATTTATTTAGATTACGCAGCAACTACGCCCGTTGACGAACGAGTTGCCAAAGAAATGATGCAGTGCCTGACTATGGACGGTAATTTTGGTAATCCAGCATCGCGTTCACACCGTTTTGGTTGGCAAGCTGAAGAAGTCGTTGACCAAGCACGTACTGACATTGCTGATTTAATTAATGCAGACCCACGTGAAATCGTATTCACATCGGGTGCAACAGAATCAAATAACCTTGCTATTAAAGGTGCGGCTCAGTTTTACAAGAAAAAAGGTAAGCATGTTATTACCGCTAAAACTGAACACAAAGCAGTTATCGACACATGTCGTGAGCTTGAGCGTCAAGGGTTTGAAGTAACTTATATGGACGTTGAAGAAAACGGCCTACTTGATCTGCAAAAATTAGCAGATACGATGCGTGACGACACAGTGCTTGTAAGTATCATGCATGTAAATAACGAGCTAGGTGTAATCCAAGATATCAACACCATTGGTGAAATGTGTCGCGAACGTAAAATTATGTTCCACGTAGATGCTGCACAAAGCGCAGGTAAAGTTTTAATCGATGTGCAACAAACCAAAGTAGATTTTATGTCATTCTCGGCGCACAAAGTATACGGCCCTAAAGGCGTAGGTGCTTTGTATGTTCGTCGTAAACCACGTGCACGTTTAGAAGCACAAATGCACGGTGGCGGCCATGAACGTGGTATGCGTTCTGGTACATTAGCAACCCATCAGTTAGTAGGTATGGGCGCAGCATTTAGAATTGCAAAACAAGATTTTGAAAAAGATCACGCACACATCAGTGCGTTACGTAAACGCCTAATCGACGGCATTTTAACAGATATGGACGAAGTGTACTTTAACGGCACACAAGACCAATCAGTACCTGGTATTGTTAATATCAGCTTTAACTTTGTTGAAGGTGAGTCGTTGCTAATGGCTGTTAAAGATATTGCGGTATCGTCAGGTTCAGCCTGTACATCTGCAAGTTTAGAGCCTTCTTACGTATTACGTGCATTAGGTCGCAACGACGAATTAGCACATAGTTCAATTCGTTTTAGTATTGGCCGTTTTACCACAGAAGAAGAGATTGATTACACCGTTGAGCTAATGAAAAACTCGATTGGCCGTTTACGTGAAATGTCTCCTCTTTGGGAAATGCACCAAGAAGGTGTTGATTTAGATTCAGTTGAATGGGCGCACCACTAATTAGTGGAGCCCATACCTAGCAGGTAGTGAGGATAGAATTATGGCTTACAGTGATAAAGTAATCGACCACGTAGAAAACCCACGTAACGTAGGTGCTCTAGATAAAAACGATCCGTCAGTGGCAACGGGTATGGTAGGCGCACCAGCATGTGGTGACGTAATGAAACTGCAAATTAAAGTGTCTGCAGAAGGCGTGATTGAAGATGCAAAATTCAAAACGTACGGCTGTGGTAGTGCAATTGCTTCATCTTCACTGGTAACAGAGTGGGTTAAAGGCAAAACACTAGACGAAGCTGCAACTATCAAAAACACCGATATCAGCGCAGAGCTAGAATTACCGCCAGTGAAAATTCACTGTTCAATTTTAGCAGAAGATGCAATTCAAGCAGCAATTGCAGATTACAAAAGCAAACATACAAACTAAGAGATATTCATGGCAGTGACATTGACAGATGCGGCAGCAAACCGCGTACAATCATTTTTAGCAAACCGTGGTAAAGGCATTGGCCTGCGAGTTGGCATTAAAACGACGGGCTGTTCAGGTCTTGCTTATGTATTAGAGTTTGTTGATGAGCTAAACGATGACGATGAAACATTTGCAGCCAAAGGCGTTACCTTAATTGTTGATGCTAAAAGCTTAGTTTATATCGACGGCACCGAGCTCGACTACACTAAAGAAGGCTTAAATGAAGGGTTTAAATTTAACAACCCTAATCAAGCTGATGAGTGTGGTTGTGGCGAAAGCTTTACCGTTTAAGCTCAAACTTGTTTTGAATACCTAAGCTACTTGGGTATAACTAAGCCCTGCCAATTAATGTAGGGCTTTGTCATTTGTGAGAAGTTATGCGTTATTTTGAGTTATTTGCAATTCCCGTTGACTACAATATAGATTTAGCAACGATTAACAAGCACTACTTAGAACTTCAACGTGCTGTTCACCCTGATCGCCATGCTAATGCTAGCAGCCGTGATAAATTAATGGCCGTACAAAGTACTGCCGAAATTAATGATGCACTGCAAACACTTAAGCATCCCGTTAAACGTGCAGAATATATGCTGAGCGAGCTAGGCGTTGATATTCGTGCTGAGCAGCAAACATTGCAAGATCCTATGTTTTTAATGCAGCAAATGGAGCTTCGAGAAGAACTTGAAGAGTTAGCGAGCGCAAGCGATCCTGATTCTGCTATTGATCATTTTGAAAAACAAATAAAGCAGCTTGATCAGCAATACAGTGCGCAATTGGCAGAGCAGTTAGCAAGTAACGATGAGCAGCAATATCAACAAGCAGCAGACAGTATCCGTAAGCTAAAGTTTGTTTATAAGTTACGCGACGAACTTGAACGCATTGAAGACAGTTTATTTGACGATTAATTCACTTGCTGCAAAGCGAGCAACACGAGTTTAAAGAGCATTATGGCATTATTGCAAATTGCTGAGCCGGGGCAGAGCGCGGCACCACATGAACATAAATTAGCAATTGGAATTGACTTAGGTACCACGAATTCATTAGTGGCAACCGTACAAAGCGGCGAAGCTCGTACTATTACTGATGAGTCAGGCGAAGCAATGTTGCCGTCTGTAGTGCGTTACCAAGCTGGTGGCATAACCGTAGGTGCAGACGCGATGCAAGCAGCTACACTCGATCCGGTTAATACACTCATTTCAGTCAAGCGCTTTTTAGGTAAAACCCAAGCCGAAATAGAGCAAAGCTACGGCCAACTGCCTTATCAATTTTGCGATGATAACGGCGCGCTTGCGATAGCAACTGAAGCCGGGAAAATCAGCCCAGTAAAAGCATCAAGCCATATTTTAGGTGCCCTAAAAGCACGTGCAGAACAAAGCTTTGGTAATCAAGATATTTTAGGCGCAGTTATTACCGTACCAGCCTATTTTGATGATGCACAACGCCAAAGCACTAAAGATGCGGCTGAACTTGCCGGCATTAATGTGCTGCGTTTATTAAACGAGCCAACTGCGGCTGCCGTTGCTTATGGCTTAGATTCAGGCCAAGAAGGCATAATTGCTGTTTATGACTTAGGTGGCGGAACATTTGATATTTCTATACTGCGCTTAAATAAAGGTGTGTTTGAAGTATTGGCCACTGGTGGCGATTCAAGTCTAGGCGGTGATGATTTTGACTCATTATTAGTTGACTACTTAAAACAAGAAACCGGCGTGACGGGCTTATCTCCTTCGGTATTACGTTTATTTATAAATAAAGCCAAAGCCTGTAAAGAAGCACTCAGCCAATACGAAAAAGTGAATGTTGGCCTTGAGTTTGACAATGAAAAATACATGGTTGAAGTAACACGAGAGAAGTTTAACGAGCTGGCTATGCCACTGGTTAAAAAAACGCTCCGCTCATGTCGTCGTGCAGTAAAAGATGCCGGTATTGAAAACCAAGAAGTACTACAAGTGGTGATGGTTGGCGGTTCAACCCGCATGCCGTTGGTACGTACTCAAGTTGGCGAGTTTTTTGATAAACAACCACTCACTTCAATTGACCCTGATCGTGTTGTTGCACTGGGTGCAGCATTACAAGCAGACGTATTAATTGGTAACAAGCCAGATTCAGACATGTTATTGCTGGATGTGTTACCGTTGTCGCTAGGACTTGAGACCATGGGTGGCTTGGTTGAAAAAATCATTCCACGCAATACCACTATTCCAGTTGCACGTGCGCAAGAATTTACTACGTTTAAAGATGGTCAAACGGCTATGTCGTTGCATGTATTACAAGGTGAGCGTGAACTGGTTGACGATTGTCGATCGCTGGCAAAGTTCAGCTTAAAAGGCATTCCACCTATGGCGGCGGGAGCGGCGCATATTCGCGTTACCTTTAAAGTAGACGCTGATGGTTTACTAAGCGTATCAGCCATGGAAAAATCAACCGGCGTTCAAGCTGAAATACAAGTAAAACCGTCGTTTGGTTTGTCTGACGACCAAGTTGCTAATATGCTTAAAGAGTCGATGAGTAACGCTAAAGGCGACATGCAAGCGCGTATGCTTAAAGAGCAACAAGTTGAAGCGCTTCGTGTAATAGAAGCAATGGAAGCCTCTTTAGCAGCTGATGGCGATTTACTTGAGCCTGAGCAACTAGCGGCGCTAAAAGTGGAAATAAGCGAACTTGCAAAAGTACGCGAGAGTGCACAAGAGCCAAGCGAAATTAAAGCAGCCATTGAAAAAATGGACAATGCGAGTAGTGATTTTGCCGCGCGTAGAATGGATGCATCAATTAAAAAAGCCTTAACAGGCCAGTCAGTAGACAATATATAAGAGAGATTAGAATGCCACAAATTGTTTTTCTTCCCCATCCGGAGTTGTGTCCTGACGGTGCTGCAATAGAAGCGCCCGCTGGCGAAACGGTACTTGATATCGCGCTTAAAAATGGCATTAGCATTCCTCATGCCTGTGAAAAGTCATGTGCATGTACAACTTGTCACTTAGTGATCCGTGAAGGTTTTGACTCATTAGATGAAAGTGACGACCTAGAAGACGACATGCTAGATAAAGCCTGGGGTTTAGAACCAGAGTCACGTTTAGGTTGCCAAGCAATTATTAGAGATGAAGACTTAGTGGTTGAAATACCTAAGTACAATCTCAATATCGTTAATGAAGAACACTAGTTTTTAATTAACGACTATTATATTAAAAGCCGCTGTTTAATACCGCGGCTTTTTTGTTTGTATTAAGTAGCAGCGGGTTTACCCCGCGTCTTTTTAAAGGTTAAAGGTTACGAGCCACGGGCTGCGAGGCGCGGGTAAATTAAAATAGCCTGTAGGCGGGGCTTTACGCCGCGCACATGTAGCAGCGGATTTATTCCGCGTCTCGAAGCCCGAAGCCCAAGGCCCAAGGCCCAAAACCCATTTCGGAGGTGTATTTTGAGTGATCTTATTTTTTCAGACTCGTTTATAAACGGTGAATTTTATAAAACCAGCACACGCTTTAGCGTTGATGATCCCGCCACCGAACAAAGTATTGTTGATGTAAGTGACATTGACGAGCAAGGTGTAAAAACAGCTATTAATGCGGCAAAAGGCGCGTTTGTAAAATTAAAAGCCACCAATGCAACCGAGCGAAGTGAAACTCTGATGCGCTGGTATGAGTTGGTGATTAAACATAAACACACATTAGCTACACTTATGACCAAAGAGCAGGGGAAACCACTTAAAGAATCTCTCGGTGAAATAGATTATGGCGCCGGCTTTATTAAGTGGTTTGCTGAGCAAGCTAAACGTAGCTATGGGGATGTGATCCCTGCAACCGACAATCAGCATCGCCTAACCAGTTATAAACAGCCTATTGGCGTGGTTGCTGGTATTACGCCATGGAACTTTCCTGTGGCTATGGTAACTCGGAAAGTTGCCCCTGCTTATGCTGCTGGCTGTAGTTTCATTTTAAAACCTTCTGAGCATACACCACTATGTGCTATTGCTTTAGCGTATTTGGCTGATCAGGCTGGCTTTGTAAAAGGCGCATTCAATGTGTTGGTATCACAAAACGCTAAAGACGTAGGTAAAATGCTGACAGACTCAGAGGTGGTACGTAAGTTTACTTTTACTGGCTCTACAGGTGTAGGTAAGCAGTTACTATCGCAATGTGCTGAGACAATTAAGAAAACATCAATGGAATTAGGTGGCAATGCGCCGTTCATTATTTTTGATAATGCCGATATTGATGACGCTATTGATGGCCTAATGGCGGCTAAATTTAGAAATAGTGGCCAAGCGTGTGTGGCGGCTAACCGTATCTTTATTCAGCGCAGTATATTAAATGAAGTGCTTGAAAAAATTACACCCAAAGTCGCTGCGCTCAACGTTGCAAACGGTTTTGATGAAAATGCCGATATAGGCCCGCTTATTTATCCCAAAGCAAAAGAGAAAGTGCAACAACTGATTAAAGACGCTCTCGATAAAGGCGCTACGCTAATTGGTGATAACAGCAATTTAGGTGGCAGCTTTCAAAACCCATTAATAGTTACTAATGTCACTACACAAATGGATATTTATCACGAAGAAGTATTTGGCCCTGTATTAACGGTGATCCCATTTGATGAAGAAAGCGAAGTCCTTGCGCTTGCTAATGACGTCCCTTATGGGTTAGCTGCGTACTTTTATAGCCAAAACATTAAACAAATCTATCGTGTAAGCGAAGGGTTAGAGTTTGGCATGGTAGGTGTAAATGAGGGGGTTATATCAAACCCTGTAGCACCGTTCGGTGGGGTAAAACAATCAGGCCTTGGAAGAGAGGGCGGTCACCAAGGGTTAGATGAGTACTTAGAAGAAAAATATGTATGTATTAGGGTTTGATTCTCTAAACTGTTCCGATGAGTTAACAGTTGAGCGTTTTAAGTTGCTTGAAACGGGTGTAAATGCTACCTTTTCAAAAAATATTTAAGTAAACAAAACGTAAAAAATTTCTATAAGTAGAAATAACCCCGTGTGTAAATGCCACCATTTTGGTGGCATTTTTTTTGCCCCTATTTAAGGAATGGTTTTTGTTATTTCTCCATTTTAGGGTCTAAACTATTCTTAGTTAGATGTTATTTTGCTTATATCCTTTTTAAAAACGCAATTATATGCAGTATCAATTCTTCTTCTACTATGTGGTTTTTTTGTAACCCTATGTTTTTTAATTGTTTATTTTTATGTGTGAGTAAGTAGAATGAAGTTTCAGTAGTTTCAAAACTATTGAAATATAGTAATAATGTACAATTGTGTTCTACACATTATTAAATTAACATCCCGCAAATTCACCCATTAAAAAATAATAAAGCACCCACTATGAGTAGAAGAAATCAAGCAACGGTAGACCAGGAAGTTTCGTTCGGCATTGACGAAGAGTTAGTTTCTACAACAGATTTACGAGGCGTTATCACCTATGCAAATGATAACTTTTGTAAAGTTTCAGGGTACACCATTAATGAATTGACAGGGAAAAACCATAACATGGTTCGTCACCCAGATATGCCGCCAGCGGCATTCGCTGATATGTGGTTCAATTTAAAAAGCGATACCGCTTGGCGAGGAGCGGTAAAAAATAGATGTAAAGATGGGCGTTATTATTGGGTTGATGCCTTTGTAACCCCTATTTATGAAAACGGTAAAAAAGTAGGTTATCAATCAGTTCGCCAACAACTCCTTCCAGAATATAAAAACCGCGCAGAAAAGCTATACCAACGTTTAAATAATGGTCAATCAATTACGCCTTTAAGTGAAAAATTAGCTGCATTTAAGCTTCCTCTATTTATTGGAGGGGCAGCTTTAATTGCTTGGTTAACAAGCTATATGTTCTGGTTATGTTTGCTGTTTGTTCCTTTGCCTTTTGTTATTTTTTACGAAGAATTAATTCGCTCGCAAAGCGCAATCAAAAAAACCAAAGCAGGTCCAGATAGCGTATCTCGGCATATTTATTCTGGTAGCGATAGCCTCAGCTACAGTGATTTTCAGATTAAATTACTTGAGGGTAAAGTTACGACCATTGTTGGCCGTATTATTGATGGTACTTTAAGCCTTAGTAAAGGTGCTGATTCTCTTAAAACTTGTGCTGAAGCTGCGCAGGCCGGTGTTGAAAAAGAAGCATCCGAATTGCATCAGGTATCCTCTGCGGTTGAGGAAATGGTGCATTCAATTGATGAGGTCGCTAAAAATACCTTAGTAACCAACCAACGTGTTCAACAAGCTCACCAAGACTGCGAAAATGCAACGCAAGCTATGTCAGGCACTATGCGAGAAGTATCGTTACTCGCCAACGAGGTGGATAACTCGGCAAGTTCAGCGAGCGGGCTAGCAACAGAGGCTGAAAAAATTGGTGGCATAATGCAAGAGATACAAGGGATTGCTGATCAAACAAATTTACTTGCACTTAATGCAGCTATAGAAGCTGCGCGTGCTGGTGAGCATGGTAGAGGGTTCTCGGTTGTTGCTGATGAAGTGCGAGCACTCTCAAGTAGAACGCATACTGCTACAGAGCAAATTCAAGTCTCTATATCTGAAATGCAATCTACGTTACTCAATTGGTCAAAAACAATGGAAGCGGGTAAAAACGCTGCAGAGACTTGTGTTAAAGAAACGCGAAATAGCCAAGATATCGTCTCAAAAGTATATGCTGCAATTACTGATATTTCTGATTTAGCAACACAAATATCAACCGCAGCAGAAGAGCAAAGCATGGTATCACAAGAAATCAGCCGTAATATTTCAAATATTAGTACCGCTTCGTCAGAAAACTTAGCCCAAGCGCATAATGTAGGTGCTGAGTCTAATGCGATTGAAAAGCACTCTAAAGCATTAGCATCACTAGGTCTTTCTTTTAAAGTAGGTTAATAAGTTGGCAAGGACAGCAAATACCCAAATATATGAGGCGCTGAGAATATAATATATTCTCAGCGCGCTCAGAGCGTCAAATCGGGAGACGGACTGTTTGGTGCGGGGAAAACCTGCTACTACTGGTGTTATTTGTAATATTTATTTAGCAGTGACTTCATGTCGCATCAAAGTTTTATAAAAGTATGAATTAAAGGATACAAGTAAACGAGAAGTAAAAATGTGAATAAGATTACGCAAATAGACGAGTTAGTATTATTTATTTTAGGTTTGGTTTTATGAAGGCCTGGTATAATTAAGAAGCTAACTTTGAACATTACTGAGGGATTTTAGAAAATAGTGGGGCGATTGACGGGGCTCGAACCCGCGACAACCGGAATCACAATCCGGGGCTCTACCAACTGAGCTACAACCGCCACTACATACACCTTGTTTGGTGTGGCGCGCATAATACATAATATCCCTTTGCTTGTGAAGCAAAAAATCAAAAAAATTTAAACTTATTATAAGTATTCTATATTTAAGCTTATTGGTAACGGGTAACCGACCTAACACCTAAACCCTGCGCGAGGTAAACTCACGCCTACGGGTATAAAAAACCTCGCTATATTAACCGTAAGGTTTTTAAATTCCTCGAACCTCCACACTCGTGGCTTGAATCCCTAACCCCTTAGTAAAACGCTGTTGCAAACACCTATTAAAGATTTACAATACAACAAA
Organism: Pseudoalteromonas sp. 3J6; assembly: GCF_903995135.1. Taxonomy (GTDB): domain Bacteria; phylum Pseudomonadota; class Gammaproteobacteria; order Enterobacterales; family Alteromonadaceae; genus Pseudoalteromonas. The sequence continues at coordinate 1,395,353 of NZ_LR877185.1, forward strand.
CAATATCGCTAAACTGCTTAATAACGCTATCAGGAGTTAATATGGATTCAATACTCAATTGGCTGAATGAAAATTCAGGCTTAATCTTACACTATGGTATTCAAGCAGTTATAGCGCTTGTTATATTTTTACTCGGTGGCCGAATTGCCAAGTTTTGTGCAAATTTAACCGCTAAAGCATTCGACAAGAAGAAAGTAGATGTAGCGGTTTCATCGTTTGTATCTAGTATTGTGTATGCCATTGTATTTGCAGCCACTATTTTAATGGCGTTGTCACAAATTGGTATCGAAACCACTTCATTCATTGCTATTTTAGGTGCCGCAGGTTTAGCGGTTGGCTTAGCACTGCAAGGGTCGCTATCTAACTTTGCATCTGGTGTGCTAATTATTTTACTACGCCCATTTAAATCTGGTGACTACGTTGAAGCTGGCGGTAAAGCCGGTACGATTAAAAAAATTGAAATATTTTCTACTGAAATGCGCACTCCTGACAACAAAGTTATTGTAATGCCCAATTCAAAAATAATGTCAGATGCAATCATTAACTACTCGCGCGAATCAACACGCCGCGTTGACCTTGTGATTGGTGTTGGCTACGACGCCGATTTACGAAAAGCAAAAGAAGTACTTAAATCAGTACTAGATAACGAATCACGTATTTTAAAAGATCCTGCATACAACGTATCGGTTTCTGAACTTGCCGATTCAAGCGTTAACTTTATCGTACGCCCGTGGGTTAACTCAGAAGATTACTGGCCAACATACTGGTCGTTAATGGAAAACATTAAAATAGCGTTAGACGACGCTGATATTACTATTCCATTTCCACAAATGGATGTGCATTTGCACAAGCAAGACTAATTTTTTAAAAAGTTATTAAGGTAATGCTCACGTTAGGTTTGCTAACGTGCGCGCTGCTTTAAAGAGCATGAATATTTTTTACAGGGTTATTTTTTAATGAAACTTAAGCTTTTATCAATTTTAGTAGCAGCCTCAGCTACAACCAGTGCATTTGCATCAGAAGAAGAACAAAAAACCTGGGAAGTTACCAGCGAAGTGGGTGCTATCATTACCAGTGGTAATACAGAAACAACCACTTTAAAAGGCGGTATTAAAGTCTTACATAACTTAGAAAATTGGAATAACGAGTATAAGTTAGATGGCATTTATAAAGAAGATGAAGTAGAAAACGACGACGGTACAAAAGAAAAACAGCGTACTAACGAAAAGTACTCTATTTCAGCGCAGGGTAATTACAAACTAAACGAAAAGCACGCTCATTTATTTATTTATGGGTCGCACGTATCAGACTACTTTGGTGCATACCGAAGTGAATCAGTTATTTCAGCGGGTTATGGTTTACGTTTACTAAACGAGACAAACATGAAGCTAAACGCTGAAATTGGTCCGGGTTATAAGTATTTTAAGTATCCAGATATTAGCGAAGAAGTTGATGAAAACGGCAACTCATTAGCGGGTGAATACGAAGGTGAGGTAATTGCTTTAGGTAAAGTAGACTTTAGTTGGAAAATTTCAGACAACGCGCGTTTTACTCAGTTAGTATCGGTAGAGTACGGTGATACTAATACCAAAACCCGCTCTGAAACCGCACTGCTGACTAAAATTAACGGCTCACTGCAAATGAAAGTGGCTTACAATATAACCAACAACTCAGATGTGGCTGATGACAAAGAAGCAACAGATACAGAGACTTCACTAACACTTGTTTACAGTTTTTAAGCATACAAAAAGCATAATAATGGGTAAGCGTGCTTACCCATTTTTTTTATCTATAAAATGGTGTAGTATGCGGCGAATATTTATATTTTTTATCTTTTTTACTAAAGGGAAGCTTTGTGAAGTTAACTAATTTTTTTTCGGCAGTACTGTTTTTCAGTATGCTTACCTCTACGTCGGCTATAGGGGCTGAGGAAAGAGTTCAGCCAACTGAACAACAGTTAGAGCAATTTAAAAAATTGCCAGAATCTCAACAGCAAGCTTTAGCAAAAAAATATGGTATAGACTTAAGTGCTTTAAAAAAGTCAAAAGATAAAGATTCTGATGATGAACTTTTAACACCTTCAGTACTTCCTCGAAATAGTAAAACTAAAATAGATGATGAGGAGTTTCAAACTGAAGAAGAGAAATTTAAACCGAAATCAGATGAACCGAAGCCATTTGGGTATGAGCTCTTCTCCGGTGAGCCAACAACATTTACCCCTTCTGAAAATGCTTTAGTTCCAGATAGTTACATTGTAGGGCCTGGCGATACTTTTACTATAAATTTATACGGTAAAGAGTCATCGAGTGAAGAAGTTGAAGTTGATAGGGAGGGGCGTTTAGCAATAGATAAATTGCAGCCAGTGTCTGTTTCGGGTATGCAATACAGTGAAGTAGTTAAGCTTATAAAGGTTAAGGTTGAAAAAGAAATGATTGGTGTTGAGCCGTTCGTTTCTATGGGAAAAACTAGAAGCATTAGGGTAATGGTTCTAGGTGAAGCTTACCTTGCAGGTGCTTATACCATTCCCGCACTGTCTTCTATCTCACATGCTTTATTTGTAAGTGGTGGTATTTCTGAAATTGGCTCTCTACGCAATATTCAGTTAAAACGAGCTGGTAAAACAATTCAAACTCTCGATTTATATGATCTGCTAATTCGTGGTGATAGTTCAGATGATGTAATTTTAAAGCCAGGTGACGTTGTTTTTATTCCGACTGTTGGTAAACAGGTCACTGTAGATGGCGAAGTGCGCAGACCTGCTATTTTTGAGTTACAAGATAATGAATCAGTTCATGACTTAATCACTATGGCAGGCGGTTTTAATGGTGCTGCCTACCCTCAAAGAACAGTTGTAGAACGCTATACTGGCAATAGTTTCAAGACAATTCTGCAAATAGACTTAACAAATTCAGATTCTAAATATATTGCTAAAAACGGTGACAAAATAAAGGTACCTTCATCAAGTGAAGAGTTAAATGATGCAGTCACTTTACTTGGCGCTGTAACATATCCAGGTAATTATTCGTGGAGCGAAGGAGATAAAGTTAGCAAACTATTTACCTCTATTAAGAGTGATTTACTTCCGATAGCAGATTATGAGTACGCTCTTATTATCAGGGAAGTAAATATCAAAGGTGATATAGAGGTGCATCAATTTTCACCACTTAAAGCTATTGCTAACGATCCTGAGCAAGATATAGAGCTAAAAGCACGTGACAAAGTGGTTGTTTTTAGTCGCTTTCAATCTAAAGAGGATGAGGAAATAGCATTAGACTCATTAGCTTTAACCCAAGAGCAAATTAAATTAAGAGAAAAAATGGCTTTATGGGATGATTTTGAGCAAAAGCAATTTTATGAATTTATAGATTTAGGTGACTCCTTAGATAAAGAGCTCGCCGAGCAAGTTGAAAAACAACTTGAAGAAGAAGATAAAAATAGAGTTACCGCAATTACGGAAATTTTAAATAAAAAAGTTGAATTAGAAGATGACGAGTATTCATATTTCAGCAGAGAAAGACTCCTTAAGCCCATACTTGCAAAATTAAATCAGCAGGCAGGCTACAAAAGTAAAGTGCAAATTTACGCAATTCGCGGTGAGGTTTATCATGAAGGGATTTACCCTCGCCCGGTTAATGCCAATATAAATAAGGCAATTGCATCTGCTGGGGGACTAAAAGAGTCTGCATTTCTTGAAAGCGCAGAGATAACGCGGTTTTCACCAAAAAATGCAGCAATGTTAGAGCATGTTAATATTAATTTAGATGAAGCAGTTAGTAATCCTACAAAAGAAAAGTTTTTGGTTCATAGTAAAGATTCTATAAATGTTTACCCAATACCTAATTGGCAGAAAGGGTTGAAAGTAAGCTTATTTGGTGAGGTGAAATTCCCCGGTGAATACGATATTCGTAAAGGTGAAAGCTTACGAGAAGTAATAAATAGAGCTGGAGGGTTTACAGATTATTCTTACCCTGAAGGGGCTGTATTTACACGCGAAAATCTACGTTTTCAACAGCAACAGCAGCTAAACAAGTTGTCAGAAGATTTGCGAAGAGATATTACTTCTAAAAGCTTTAATAGCTCAATCACCGATTCATCGCTGAGTTATGAAGACATGAATAGCTTGATTAATGACTTGGCTAAAGTGAAAGCGGTGGGTCGTTTAGTTATAAATTTACCAGCTATTGTGGAGGGTAAATTAGATATCCCCCTAGAAGATAGCGATACGCTCTATATTCCAAGCAAACAAAACAGTATAAATGTTGTTGGTGAGGTTAACTTCTCTAGCTCACATTTATTTGATTCAGCTTTATCGGTTGACGATTACATCGGTAGAAGTGGTGGCTTTAAGCAGCGTGCAGACGAAGATCGTGTTTACATTATTAAAGCAAGCGGCCTAGTTAAAATACCAAATAATAATTCTTGGTTTGGTGTTGATCGCTCTGAAATACTAGAGCCAGGCGATACAGTCGTGGTGCCATTAGACACAGAGCACGTTGATAACTTAACTTTGTGGAGCACAGCAACACAAATACTTTATCAAATGGGTGTAGCCCTAGCTGCGGTTAGTTCACTGTAAATTATAAAGGTGTATGGAATGAAAATGAAAAAAAACAATGGTTTTACTATGATGGAACTACTCATAGTTATCGTAATCTTAGGACTTTTGGCATCTTTAGTTGCCCCCAAATTTTTCGGTAAATTGAGCACGGCAGAAAGAGGCATTGCAGCGACTCAAATGTCGGCCTTCGAAACAGCTATTGATACATATAGGCTTGATTTAGGTCGATACCCATCAAAATTAGAGCAACTAAGAAGTAGTGATGAGCCTAGATGGGATGGTCCTTACTTACCTAAAGATGTTCCTTTAGATCCATGGGGTAATCCATATGTCTATAGTCTTAATAACGATAAAATTAATCCTTATACTTTAATGTCATACGGTGCTGATGGTAAAGAAGGTGGTGAAGATAATAATGCAGATATAGTGCACCAATGATGACAATTGAACAATTGCTATTAGATAAATTTAATGTAACACAACAAGATTTATCTAAAGCTTTAAATTATCAACAAAAATATGGTGGTAGAGTTGAACAAATTTTGGTTAATATGGGGAGTCTTCCAGATGATCAAGTTCAACATTTATTATCGCTATACTTAGAATTGCCGCTCTTTGATTTATTGGAGTGGCAAGATATAGAGCTGCCAACGCTTAGCTATAAAGAAAAAGAATTTTTACTAAAAAATAACTGGGTATTATTAGATAAAGATACGTGGAGCTTTGCGTGTCTTTACCCATTAAATTTATCTGTAAATAATTGGTTAGCAGAAAATGAGATTTCGGCTCGGTTGTATGTTGCATCAGCAACTGATATTCAAAATTTAGCTACTAAATTAAACATAGATGATGCGTTAGATTCTGATGATCTAGTAACCTCTGACGAAGAAGAAAAGTTAAGAGAGCTTGCATCAGAGGCGCCTACTGTTAACTTGCTTAACTCCTTAATTGGTAAAGCACTGAGACAGGGAGCCTCTGATATGCACTTAGAGCCTTATGAAGGAACCTATCGTGTAAGGTATCGTGTTGATGGCGTATTGCATGAGGTTGAGCGTCTAGCGCCCAAAATGCAATTACCTATAGTAACAAGATTAAAAATACTCTCGGGTATGGATATCGCGGAAAAAAGACGACCACAAGACGGTAAGATCGAGCTAAAAATATCTAACCAAGAAATAGATATCCGTGTTTCTTCTTTACCACTTAACGATGGTGAATCTGTTGTAATGCGTTTTTTGCGTAAAGATAATGTTCGCTATAACATGTCTGTACTAGGTCTATCTAGTGACATAGAAGCGTGTATAAAAGAGGATATAAAAACAACCTCGGGTGTTGTACTTCTAACAGGCCCAACGGGTTCTGGTAAAACTACGACTCTATATACTTTCTTGAATGCGCTTAATAATGACGATGTTAAAATCATAACCTTAGAGGATCCTGTTGAATACCAGCTTCCTGGAATAAATCAGGTGCAAGTTAATAGCGATATTGGTTTTGACTTTTCTGCGGGTCTGCGTTCTATAGTCCGTCAAGATCCTGATATTATAATGCTTGGGGAGATTCGAGATAAAGAAACTGCTCAAATAGCATTGCAATCGGCGCTAACTGGTCACTTAGTTTTTAGTACAGTGCATACAAATGATGCTGCAAGCGCATATACCCGTTTATTGGATCTCGGTGTAGAAGAGTTTTTACTTAATGCTGCACTTGTTTCTATTGTTGCCCAGCGATTAGCTCGAAAAATATGCTCCCATTGCTCTGAGCCAGAAGAAGATTCAGCATTATTAATTGAGAAGTATAAGCTTGAGGACTTCATAAAACGTTTTGGTATTAAAGCTATAAACTTGCAAAAAGGCAAAGGATGTCAGCACTGCTCTTTCACAGGTTATAAAGGACGGATGGCAGTTACTGAATATTTAGCGTGTGATGATACTATTAAATCCATCCCTAAAGATTCTGATTTTATAAATAAAGCAAAAAAGCATAATAATGATATGCAACGTAGAACATTGATTGAAGATGGCCTTTACAAAGCTGTATTAGGGCAAACAACGATTGCTGAAGTTTTACGGGTGGCAGGCTAAATTATGCTTTTTAAATACAAAGCTTACGACCACTCAGGTGCAAAAAGTGAAGGGGAAACTGAAGCTGATAGCAAGCAAGCAGCTATTACAGCAATTCAAGCAATGGGGTTATTTCCTTCTCATGTAGAAGAAGTAAAAGCAGATGCAATCTCATTATTTAAGAGCAATGCAATTACGCTTGCTGATCTTGAGTTTTTAACTGCAGAACTTAGCCTTTTGCTTGAATCAGGAGTTCGTATAGATAAAGGGATTGATATTATCAGGCGAACTAAAGCTAAAGCATCTTTGGCTAAGTTACTCGATGATTTAAATAAAAAGATAAAAAAGGGTAATAGCTTATCATCTGCTTGTCGAGATTACCCTGAAGTATTTGATGAGTTGTACTGTAACTTAATTGAGCTCGGTGAAGCATCGGGTAATCTGAGTGAAGTGTTTGCCGACTTAGCAAAAGACTTAAAATTTAAAAGAGATCTGCGCAGTAAAATCATAGGCTCACTCACTTATCCAATCGTAATTTTTGCGGTTTGTATAATGAGCGTAGTGTTTATATTTAACTTTATTATACCGAAAATGGCGAGCATGTTTGCAGGGGCTGATGACCTGCCTTGGTATACATCGTTTATGCTTAGTATGAGTGACTGGATGGTCCAATACCAAGGCTTTTTATTTGTGGGCCTCATACTATCTATATTTCTTTGCATTTATTCATTAAAACAACCAAGAATACTTCGGTGGTGGCAAGGGGTATCTTTAAAGTTACCCATTATTTCAAATGCTGTTATAACTATCGAGAGAATCCGCTTCAATAGCGGCTTATCTATGATGCTTAAGTCGGGTATCCCTATAGACAAAGCCCTAGGGCTTTCGGCAGGTAATATTCGTAACTATCATTTGCGCAGAGAGATTGAAATCGCAAAACAAAAAGTAAAAAGAGGTAGTTCACTTTCACCAGCTTTACAGCAAACATCTATATATCCAGCTTTTTTTGTTTCATTACTCGAGGTTGGTGAAGAGTCAGGAAATCTTGAAAGAGTATTTGAAGAAATAGCCAATCGTTCAAGGGTGGACTTTGAAAGTTGGACCGAAAAAATGACTACATTATTAGAACCCTTAATGATACTCATCATGGGGGGGATTGTAGGCGGTGTTGTTGTAATTATGCTACTTAGCATGGTTTCTATGAATGATGTTGGATTATAGTGTTTAAAATTAAAGGTTTTACATTAATCGAACTCATGGTTGTAATGGCTGTAGTCGCACTCCTGGTCGGCTTAGTGGGTCCATTGACTATGCAGCAGCTAGACAAAGCACAAGCTAAGGCGGAGTTACTAAATTTAAAAAGAGAGTTAGTAGCAGTAAGTCAAAGAGCTTTTTTTTCAGATATGCAATTAACGGCTAAATTAGCAGGAAAAGAGCTTAGTGTGTTTTCTGAAGATAACCAAACAATCATTTATAACAAAAACTTTGACTACCTTTTTTTTCAACCGCAAGAGATCGTGTTTAATAATATTGGTTTTGTCTCCTTGACTTCTATAAATGCAAACTACCGAGACGAGCCTTTAACTATAAATTTAAACGACTTAATAAATAAACCTTACGCATTTAACCAAAATAATGTGGGCTTCTGACATGCAGTACACAAAGAAACAGTCAGGATTTACGCTTATAGAAGTGCTTGTCGCAAGTGTTATATTATTTTCATCAATTGCTATTGTAGGTGTTGTTTATAAAGGGGTATTGGTTTCAACAGTAAAAGCAGAAAAGCATATGCATTTAACGAGTGTTGTCTCTACGGCTGTTGATAAAATAGAAAGAAAATTAAAAACCATCGGTAATAGCGCTCAACAGGAAGATTCTGGGACTTTTGTTCTTCTAGGTGTTACAGCAAATTGGCATGCAGTACTTGTGCAAAGTAAGTCACCCCCAGATTTATTTGATCCTGACTCAGGCAAGACTGTACAAATTGAGAAAAAATATAATCGCTGGCGAGTCGAGCTAAAGCTTAATTATAAAGGAACATCGCAAGTTTATAACTTTTCAGGATTAAACTGGAGTGATTAAAGTGCAATCGAAAGGTTTTACACTTATAGAGTTGTTAATTACCATTTCTATTTTAAGTGCCTTAATTTTTACCGGCACCTTCAGCTATCAAATGTTAGCTAATCGATGGCAAGAAGAAGTGGGTACTTATAATAAAACGCTTGCAAATAGTAAGGGAATTTCATTACTTTCCAGAATACTGCATGGTGTAGCCCCGTATATTATTATTGATGAAAGAGAAAATAAAAGGCCAGGTCTGCTTTTTGTTGGCAATGAAAATAAGCTTTTTGGAGTGACGCAACAAGGGTTGTTTTCTGGTAAATACCCTGAAATTTTTAGGTTAACATTAGAGCAACAAGAAAATAAAAAGTATAATTTAATTTACCAGTCAGTCAGTACTAAAAACCAGTCTATTTTTACTACTCAGCAAGAAATCGCATTTGAACATAACTACTTGCTACTTGAAAACATAGATGAACTTGTCTTTTCCTACCGAGGTTGGGATAACTTGCCCTCTATGTCCATACAAAAAGAAGCACAAGAGCAACCAAAAGTAACAAATGAATACTCAGGCATTAATAAGCAGTTGTTACCTTTAAATATAATGACTACGTTAACAATTAACTCAGAAACAATGATGATCGAGGTTGACTCTGGCAGAGATTCGCTGCAGCATACCACCCTATATTTAGGAAATAACTCATGAATCAAGCCGCAGGTATCGCGCTGATTCAAGTGCTACTGATCACTGCATTATTGTCAGTGTTTGCTCTATTTTTGAATCAAGGAGCATCTAGGCATATTCATCTTTCTATGCTTGCTCAACAAAGAGCTGAGGCTGAAATATTATTGCACTCAGCTAAAAATGAGCTGTTATATACATTGTTAACTGAGCCTCTGTTATACCCTGCAATTGGTAGTAGCGAGAGCACTTCGCAAACCACGAGTAAAGCAATACAGGACAAATGGAATTTTCATAACCAGGCATTTCCATTGTCAGAAAATGTAAAAATAAAAATTCAAGATCAATCCGCATTACTGAATGTAAACTTTTTTCCAAGCGCTCGTTTAGTCAAACTATTAACATCTTCTGGAGCCTCTCCCAAAAGAGCAAAGCAAATAACGGACACCTTGCTAGATTGGCTTGATGCTGATAACATCCCTCGAGAACTAGGCAATGATAGCTTTATGTCAAGTAATATCCGAAACGGCAAAATAGTTGATATAACAGAGATAGAAAAAGCGCTTGTTTTAACCGAAGATGAAAAAAAAGTACTATATAGTAACTTGAGTGTTTTCTCGCGGGGCGATTTAAACATTATGTCTGCCAGTAAAGAGCTAATAGCCTCTATGAGTTCACCAGAAAAGGCAGAGTTTGTTACCCAGTTACGCGAGCAAGGTAAATTAAATATTGGTGACTTTAAAGAGTATACCGGCATTGAATATCAAGATGGTATAAGGTTTGCATCTTCGAATAGACTTGGTGTTCAGCTGCTTATAAACTATAAAAATATTTCACTGAGTAAAAACTTTGTATTAAAAATTTCTCCTTATGCAAAAAACAAGACTCCCCCCTACGACTTACTGTTAGAGCGCAACTAATCATTATGTTTTTAAATGTTAACTCAATAAAACAGCGGATACGCGGTTTATTAAAATCCTTATGGCGTTTTGTTGGCTACTATGACGGAAATTTTTATCAGTTTGTTTACACTGAGCAAGAAGGTCTTACTTTAGAGCCGATTAAAAATAAGAAGAAGCCTAAAATATTGATCATTTCATGTGGCAGCTATGCAGAGGAGCATATGTCACTCCCAGTGGTAGATAAAAAAGAGCTACGACAACTGCTAAAGCTTCAAACCGAAGTTAACCAAGCTACTTTAGTGTGCGAAATTCAATCTGATAAAAGCATAGTGAATCGCTGGCAGTTACCTGATTTCAAACACCATCCTTTTTTCATAATTCCTGAGTCAGTTTTAATTACTAAAAAGTGCAGAGAGAGTGAAGCGTTAGTAGTTGAGGAAGGGATTAATTCGACTATTTTTGCTTTAATTGGCAAAGTAACGTACAGCGGCCAATTGAAAGGAGTGATTAATACAGCTAAACGCTTCGCTATGTCAGTGGGCATGCAATTAGAAACAACAACAACGCTCAGTCAAAAAGACAAACTAGCACGCTTTGAAAGTGGCATTAAACAATTAACTTTTAAAGAGCTAGTTGCGTTCACCTCACTTAAAGCTAAAGCGGATAAAAGTAAACTTTTAGTCAGCCTTTCATTACCAGCTGTCGCTATTGTTAGTGTTTATCTACTGGTTAGCTCATTGTTTTTAACATTAAAAACAGAATACCTAGATTATCAAACCTCTACTATCGAACAGCAGCTAGGCGAACTCCTGAGGTTACAATCTGAAGTTGAAGAGCAGCAGGCAAGCTACCTTTCCTATATTGAGATACTTAACAATCAAACTGATTATACAGGGCTGCTAGTGTCACTTATCCCAGTTTTTGAACAAGTTAGGTTAACAAGCGTTATTTATGAAAATGGTCGTTATATCGTAAGGGGTGAAATTGAAAAAGCATCTGACTTCTTAGATTTAATTGCCGCAGAACCAAATGTTGATGATGCAAAATTTGATTTCGCAGTCATAAAAAGTAGAGCAAGAGAGCGCTTTGTTATTAGCTTTAAACTCGCTGAAAAATTAATAATACCTGAAAAAGAAGAACCTACCTTAGAGGAGCCAGAACAAAATGGCTGAGTTAAAAAAGCATGCGCTCGCTTTATACCTTATAGGTGTGCTTATTTTACTAAAATTTATACTTGTGCCTGTTATTGATTGGCAAGACAGTGTAATAGCAGAGCATCAACTTAAACAAAGAAAGCTAAGCAAAGCTAATACGTTACTTAACAACAAAGCAACGTTGCAAGAGCAAGCAGCTAATTTAGAAGAAAAACTGCTGAATGTCGCCCCGTATTTTTATTCTTGGCAAGAAGAGAGTGTATTTAAACGCGAACAACAACAAATAATTGAAACAGAGCTTGCAAAGTTTGACCTACGTAGTAAACGAATTGGTTGGAAAGAGAGTTTTCCCACTGATGGGCAAAAAGTGATTAAATATAATATTGAATATTCATTTGAGGGTAGCGGTTATCAAGTTATAAATTACTTAGTCGCATTAAAAAAACATCAATATTTAACTGATACACCACAAACAAACTTCTCATTTCGTGGGCAAGGTGCGGGCAAGCTAGGTATTATCTCAGTATTCCTAAGTCGTAATTACTATATGCAACTAGAGGGGAGTAACCTAGATGATAAATAAACATGACCTCTTATTAAGGGTAAAAGAGCCTGTTATTATCGCCAGTGTTGTAGTTGCACTGATGTGGATTGTAAATGATTTATCAGTACGTATTATTAAGCCTATTTCTAATAAAGCTGAGATTAATGAAGTTTCAATAGAGCAAGCAAAGGTTAAAAATAATATTACAGCCCAAGAGGCCGCTAAGTTAATAGCCTTGTATGACGTTTATAAACCCAATGCCACAGAAGACACTGCAGCCTCAGAACCTGAAGGTTTAACAAAGGAGCAGCAACTAAGGCAAAGTGGCTTATTAACCGAGGTATTTATTGATAACAACAAGCTGACTTTAAAAGCAATTATTCAATTGCAGCAAACAAATAAAAAAGTGGCACTTATTGATGTGATGAATATTAAAGAACAGCAGCATGAACTAAAACGCTTTGACGATCAAAATCAAGTGTACGGTTATACACTCGAAGTATTAAATAATACCCAAGTAAAACTAACTGCTCAACATGAGCAGCAAACACAACTTAACCCATCGTTTAGCCCAACTACTGCGTTATGGTTAGCTGGGGTGCCAATTATTGATGCCGTATCGACCATCTCACGACGAATAAAAAAAGGTCAGTCGCCTTTCAAGCCAGATAGAGAACATCTGCATCACATTCTTCTTCGTTTAGGCTTATCGACAAGACAAGCGTTGGTGGTAATTTGTATTTGTGCACTTTTATTTGCCGGCTTTGGAATATTAGTTGAACTTGCGAATATTCCAGATATCATTTCACTGATAATATTTTTAATTGTTACTGCCGTCTATTTTGTGTGTATGCAAAGAATATGGCGTATAAGTGTGCGTGTGCGACAGATTTTTGGAATTAATCGCAAGCGTAACAAGTCTTCTGACTAGGTTTATGATGTCTAACCCAAAAACAACCCCGGTACTTATTGGTGGTGTTGCTGTAAATCCATACGAGAGCTTAGAGCAACTATTAGCTGATGTTATTGACTCAAGTGGTAAAGTGGTGCCTGGTATGGCGATCGCTATTAATCCAGAAAAAGTGCTGAAAGCACAAAGCGACCCTCAAACCCATGATATTTTAGCGCAAGCGACGATCCCTTTTGCTGATGGCATCGGGGTGGTAAAAGCTTTACAGAAAAAAACAGGTAAAAAGTGTATACGTATTGCTGGCTGCGAGCTGTGGCTGGATATTTTACAGCATTCGATTACACACCAATCAAAAGTTGTATTGATTGGTGCAAAACCAAAAGTCATTGCTCAATGCAATGGTATTTTAACTGATAAAAAAGTAAATGTTGTTGCTTATCAAGATGGTTACTTTAACGATGAAGTCGTTATTTTTGATTTAATACAGCAAACGACCCCTGATATTGTCATTGTTGCTTTAGGTTCACCAAAACAAGAAAAGCTTATTGCAAAATTACGAGAAACTCATAGTGACAGTTTGTATATGGGCGTTGGCGGTAGTTTTGATGTGCTCGCAGGCAACGTTAAAAGGGCCCCAGAAATATGGCAAAAGATGAACCTTGAATGGTTTTATCGCTTAATGAGTGAGCCAACTAGAATAAAAAGGCAATTTCAGTTGCTTAATTTTTTAAAACAGTATTTAACCAACAAGTTGTAAAGGATGTTATTTGTGCAGGTAGATAAAAGTTCAGAGATCACGCTTGGTTTTCTATTCAAGGTTTTATGGTTGAATAAATTTAAAATTATCATCCCAACTATTTTTGTGTCTGCTTTGGCCGTTTTTTACGCAGTTTATAAGCCTAATGTTTACACTGCAAGTGGAGTATATACTCCCGCATCGCAGGGAGATGCAAGTGGACTTTCTAAGTTAGCCGGACAGTTTGGTGGCTTAGCTTCATTAGCTGGCGTTAGCCTAGGTGGCGGTGGTGCGCAAGATGATACGCAAGTTGCACTCAAATTTTTAAAATCAAGAGCGTTTTTACAGCACTTTATTGAAAAGCATAATTTAGTTGATGAATTAATGGCTGTTGAAAAGTGGGATAGAGAAACGAACGAATTAGTTTATGATACCTCATTATATGACGTAAAAAGTCAGCACTGGGTTAGAACACCTCCACCGAACAAAGAAGTTACTCCAACACCGTGGGAAGCCTACGAACCGCTTGAAGACCTTTTACAAGTCCAGTATGAAGATAAAGAAGGTATCATTACCATAAGCCTGACCTACTACTCTCCAATAGTTGCCAAAGAGTGGCTAGAGCTAATAGTTAAAGAGCTCAATGCTTACTGGAAAGATAAGAAATTACAAAAGAGTAAAAAGCTGGTAGAAGAGTTAACGCTGAAAGCGCAAGAAACCGAAATTACAGAGCTGCAAGAAGTGTTTTACAACCTTATCGCAGAGCAGTCCAAAAATACCCTTTTAGACCAGGTCACGGATGAGGCTGTATTTGAATCTGTAGGCGAGGTTGTTCTGCCTGAAGATAAATCAGCCCCAAGTCGAGCTTTAATCTGCATTTTAGCATTTATTTTAAGCTCAACTATTTCTTCATTGATAATAATTGGGCACGCTATAAATAAGATTAACCGAAGCTGATTACTTATGCTGAATAATATCTCAATAGGTAACTTTGATAAGTTTTGGTATCAAGTTGCCTTTTTTATGATGTCGTTCTACCTGTTAGCCGATATGCTAACGGGGTTCTTTATTATTTATATAGGGGTAGACCTCAAGATATCCCTGATTTATAAAACATTTTTATTTATCCTTCTAATAGTTCTGCTCTTTAAGTTAAATGGAAAAGTAACAATAAATTTTATTCTAGCTATGTTTTTTTCTTTAATTGGTTGCTTTGTAAGTTTCTTTTCTTATGGTGAGCTTAGTTATTTAGCACAAGACTTTGTTAGCTTGATAAAAATATTCACCCCAATTTTGATCTTTTTATTTTTAAATGAATTGAGTAAAGTGAACTTAAATTTCTTCAATTTAAAGTCTAAGCAAGTTTTATTTTTTTCATATGTAATCTTGGCAAGTAACTTTATATTAGGCGCTATGGGTTTTGGTAAGATAACTTACAAAGTTGGTGATGATGAGTCAGCTGGTTCAACTGGCTTTATTATGGCTGGTAACGAAGTCGGCGGGGCATTTTTAGTCGTGTTTGGTTACGTTTTATTTAAAGTATGGAATAGTGAAAAATATAAAAAATACTATTTTCTTCAAGCTGGTTTTACATTATTTTGTGGTTTAATAGTATCAACAAAAACCACAATGCTTGCGGCTTTATTTTTGGTTTTTTTTGTTCCTATTGTCTCTGAGAGAGATAAACTATTTAAATTTACACTTCTCAAAGTAAAAGTTTTTTTACCGCTTATTATCGTTATTTCAATTATAACTTATATGATATTAGATTTTCTCGAGAGGTTAAACTTGTTGGGAAGGATTATGTGGTTCTATGAGAAAAATGGAATACTCGGAGTTATTATGTCGGGTAGGGATAAAATGGTATCAGAGAGAATTGGTACTTACTTAAATGATTCATCTTTATTCCAACAAATTTTTGGCCAGGGTTTTAGGATAGAATTATCTGAAAAGTATGTTAAGGCTTCTACGGAAGTCGATAGTGTTGATACACTGGGTTTTTATGGAGTTTTCTGTTTAATGCTTATTCTCTTTTTTTATATAAATAGGCTTTGCTTTGCTCTGGCTTTAACGAAGCGAAAAGAAGCTACAGACTCCCCTGTTGTTTTTTTAATATCTTTTCTGTTACTTTGCTTATCTCAAATTAGTGGTCATATTTGGACTTCCGGAACAATTGCAATTGTATTTGGAGTTTTAATATCGAGATGTCAATTCGATGTTAGGCTCTTGGAAAATAATGCAAAGTAGGTATAAATGAAAGTTTTATTGATTTCTAATATGGGTCCGCACAAAAGAAACCCTTCACTTGGCCGTTTTGTAATTAATCAGTATGAAGAGCTCAGAAAGGGTTCATATCAAATAGAAATGTTTTTGATGCCGAAGATTGCGTACTCTTTCAAGTCATCAATTATAAGGTACTTTTCTTTTGTATTATTCTTTCTACTATTTTTATGCAAAAACTTTTTAAAAAAAAGATTTGATATTATTCATATTCATTTTTTCTACCCGACTGTTTATTTAGCTATTTTTTATAAATTATTCATTAATAGGAGAGTGAAAATTATAACTACTTTTCATGGAAATGATGTATATAGCTATAATCCGAATAACTTTTTATATAGAAAGGCGATGAGCTACATCGATCATGCTATTTATGTCAGTGAAAGATTAATGCTTCGACATGATTCTTTTAACATTTCTAAAACTGTTCTGCCTGCAGGTATAAAGAATGATTTTAAAGTTATGAAGAACGTTGAAAAAAAGTATGATTTTATTTTTGTAGGAAACTTAGAGCTAGTGAAAGGAGCTGATAGGCTTTTATCTATTGTAAAAAATTTCCCCGAGTATCGCTTTGCGATAGTTGGTTCAGGCTCTTTTGAAAATGAATTGAAAGCTATCAATAGTGATAATTTTGATTATTTCCCTTCACTTAAACCTAATGCTTTATCACTTTTGATGAATGAGTCTAAATGTTTGCTAAATTTAAGCAGAAATGAATCATTTGGACTTGTGATAACAGAGGCACTTTCATGTGGTATTTTCGTTATTGCAACTAAAACAGATGGTTCCTTGGAACAATTAAAAAGTATTAATAATGGATGGTTTTTAGAGCAAGAATACACTTTTTCTGATGTAGCTAACTTATATGAAAATCAAATAGCTAATTCCCTTATTGAAGGTGGTTCAATTGTGAATTCGCATCATTATCGGATAGAAAGTGTATGTGAAAAAATTACTGAATTATACTACTCAACTTTAAAAAGCTAGGTTTCCCTTTGTTTGATAAAAATCTAAGTTTTAATGCTCTTTACTCTATCTTTGGTATGTTATTAAGAGTTCTATTTCAGGCTGGATCTTTTTTCATTATTTCCAGAGCTTTGGGGCCTTCTGATTTAGGTTCATATATAACGGTTTTCACTATTTGTGGGATTCTTTCTATTATTTTCGATTTTGGTCGGTATTTTTTAATTATTGAAATCATCAAAAATAAAGAAAACATTCCAAATAGGTTGTGGAGTAAGGTTTTTGAATCAATTAAAGTTGCTCCTATCTCTATTATAATCTGTTGTGCTTTTTACTTTTTTTTCCCCGATATTCATATTCTTACTTTTGCCTTTGTCTCACTCTCAATTTTAGTTTTTGATAAGTTGTTCAATTATGTCAGTGCGGTGCTTGTAGCTGAAGAAGATATGAAAACTAACTTGTTCTTTGATGTATTGTATGGGATGACAAAACTAATAATGGCTATTATTTTCATATACTTTAATGGAGAGCTCGTATGGGTATGGGCTGGACTAGTTTGCTTATCTTCTTTACTTGTTGCAGCAATATCTTTATTTTGGTTGTATAATCGATATCGTTTCAATTCTCGTTACTTAGTATTAGGCACCTTGAGCGAAATTTATAAGACTGGGATTTCTTATTCAATATCTAATTGCGCTCAAGGTGCAAGCAGTGAAATAGATAAGCTTAGCTTGAGTTACTTGAGCTCTATGTCCGCTGTGGGCGAGTATGCTGTAGCTGCAAGGTTTTCTAATTTCTTAAATATTCCATGTAATGCAGTTCTACGAGTAGTTTTTTCTAGGCTTTACAATTTTCAGTGCTTAAAAGAGCGCTTTATCTTTTGTGTGAAAGTATGTGTTTTAGTCTCTTTTCTATTTTTTCTATGTGGTTTAATAGTTTATTATTATGCTAGTTACCTAACCCTCATCGTTGGTGTTGAATATTCGAACTCAATAGAAATATTAAAAATACTCTGTTTTGTCCCTGTATTCCTTGGAGGGGCAACTTTATTTTTAAACTATCTAACAGCGTGTAATTACCAAAAATTAAGAGCAAAAATAAGCGTAGGCTTTCTTTTTGTTAGTATTATTTTAAATGTTTTTGCAATAATACAGTGTGGAGCAGTTGGCGCGGCATATGCTACCTTGTCTTCTTTTGTGCTTTATTTTATAGTCTCCCTTTTTTATGCCTCAAAACTAAGTAAGGTCTAATTTATGATTCCAAAAATAATCCATTTTGTTTGGGTTGGCGGCAATGAAAAGCCTGATAAAATCAAGAAATGTATGAAAACATGGGCGATTTTAGAAAGCGCTGGCTTTGAAATAATGGAGTGGAACGAAGATACTTTTGATGTAATGAGTCATGAATTTACTAGAAAGGCTTACGAGCAAAAGAAATGGGCTTTTGTTTCTGACTATATTCGTGCTTATGCCGTGAATGAATTTGGTGGAGTTTATTTGGACACAGACATCATAATCAGAAAAGATTTGACACCACTATTAGAAAATAGAGCTTTCGTTGGATATGAAACAGATGACTATCCTTTTACTGCGGTCTTTGGTGCTGAGAAAGGGCATCCGTTTGTTAAAGATATGCTTGAAATGTTCGATAGCAAAACATTTAACCTCGATCTTGATAACCCCTACGAAGAAGTAAATACAAAAACTGTTACGGATATTTTGGTTGAAAAATATGCTTGTAAAACAGGTAATATTGAGCAGGTCTTAGTTGAGGATATTAAGGTATACCCCAAAGAAATATTATGTATGCCTACATTTTCATCTTATTCAGTTCATGTTTTTACTAGAACATGGCTAGACGATAAAAAAAGTTTGATTAGACGTTTTACTACCTTTTTACGGCTTCGTTGCAATAATGATCTGGCCATGTTGTTACTCTGTTTTATTAAGTGGTTAGGTAAAAAGTTAAATTAATTTTTATATAATACTCTTGAATTAGAGCTTATTAGGTAGCGTAATTTAGCAATATTATGGCCACTCAATAAGTGCATAACAAAGTAAGTTATAGGGTAGCGTTTACGCTGCCTTCTTAATTTCATAAACTCTTGATTATGTTTGTTTTGCCAACTCATTAGATGACTGTGTTTAGCGTAAAATTGCTCGTACCCTTTTACACTCTTGGGGTTGGCAGTCATTCTTTGAGTAGTCTCGGTGTTATTAATGATATAGCTTGGCTCTTTAATTCGTTTTAAAGGCCCATATTCCTGCATTAGGCGTGTCCATAGATCATAATCTTGGCATGCGACAAAAGCTTCATCAAATCCATTTACTGATATTATACGGTCTTTTTCAACCAGTATTTGTGTTGTTGCTTCGTTATAGCTCAGTTGTGATGTGAGTGAAAAGATCCCCGGTTTTTTATCAATCACTCTTTGTTTTTTGCCATAGTCCCAAATCATTGCACTGCATATAAAAGCAAAATTCGGATCATATTGCTCGACTAAAGAGCTAATGCGGTTAGGTAGAAATTGGTCGTCATCGTCTAGGCCTGTAACAAAAAAGCCGCTAGCCATTTTAATCGCCTTATTACGGGCGTGACATGCACCTTTTGATTCAGTATTAGAAAAGGTTGAGACTAGACTTACTGGCCCTTTGGGATGCAGAGATTTTAAATACTGTTCTGTATTATCAGTAGAGCCATCATTACATATTATTAATTCTATGTTTGGATAGGTCTGCATATAGACGCTGTTAACTGCTTTTTTTAATAGCTCAAGTCTATTTTTGGTTGGCATGTATACAGTAACTAGAGGGTATGCTTTATCGGCTTGAGTCATCTTTATGCCATTTTTTTACATTAAATAAAAGTTCTAATCGTGCGATTATATAAGCCGTTGTTTTTATTGTGATGAAAATCGCACGGTCAATTGCACTGCTCTTTGAAACTTTGCTTTTAGGTGCTATTAGATTAGGGTGTTTACTTTTTAGTTCTAGGTTTCCTCTAACAATACGAGATTGGACTTTCAACATTGCTAAGATTGTTCTTGGGCAATTAAAAGTATAATTAATAGTATTTAAGAGTTTGTAGTCGCTTTTACCGATCATTCGTTGTATGTAAGCATCATCTGCGATCACATTCGGGAGGGGAAATAACTTGGTTTTGGCTTCTGCGGAAAGCGCTATGACATTGGCTATTCGGTGCTCTTTATTATAAGTCGATGAGCTTACTATTTTATAAAACCGCCTATTTAGCCAATTTGCTTGTTTATAGTTAAACTTAGGAGTAGGAGATGCTGCCAATAGATTGTTATTATTCATAAAATTAACAAGCTCAGCACAGTCACCTGAAGAAATCTCTATATCAGCATCTAGCAGAACCGAAATAGGGTTTTTACTAATATTTATACCATGGTTCAGGGCGTTTATTTTCGAACCTATATCAAGCTCTACAACATTGATGTGGCAGTTATGAATACTGCTGTTTGCTAGCTGCTTTATTATTTTTCTGGCTTGAGCCGCTGTTGCATCAGTGCAGCCGTTACACACAATAATAATTTCATTACAATTTGGGGCAAGAGGCTCCAAGAGGTTTTTTATCCTAGTGCCAATTAGCTTTTCTTCATCATAAGCGGGGATAATAATGGAAAAGCAATTCATCATTTAACCTTAAACGTCATTGCAAACTTAGCTAAATAAGCAGTCTATAATATTATCAACTTTGTGAAAATCATCTTTATAATATTTGTTGGGTGTAAAGCTTACTAGTTGCTCTATTAGTTCTTCTAAATGAGCAAGCTTCCAGCAGGTTAAAGCAAGTGATTCTGATTCAACAAAACTAGCAATATCTCTTTGGTGTTCGTCTACCCTGTCTGTGTTAAATACCACTATGATTTTTTTTTCATTTTCTAGTAAACGAAAAATACTACCAGCACCAGCATGACATATAACTGCGTCAGCCTCTTTAATGTGGGCGGAAATATCGTTATGAAATGTAAAGCTAGGGAAGTTATCGGGGATATAACTACCGTCAGCTATTTGGCCAATAAACTCATGCTTTGAAGTAGCTGCAATCTTATCTAAGGCTCTGAATAAAGAATCAAAGCGAGTATTACCTACGGTGACAAACAGTTTCATAAACGCCCAGAGTATGTTGCTTTTGGGTACTTGGCTAGCATTGTTGTGTTTTGTACATAAAATTGATTAGCTATACGATACATAAAAATCCCTGTAGCAGACGCGGTATAAAACCGAGACCATGACTCGATATAAATAACTTTTTTTCCTAATAGTCTCAAAACTAGAGAGGGTACAACCGCCATGCCGGGCCCTGTAGAAACTATGCCTGTTATATTATGATTTTTTAAAAGCTTGACTGTTTGAATTAATGTAACTGCTGAGATATGAGCAAGCTGCCAAGGGGCTTTCCATAAATGAAATTTATCTCTTGGCTCAGGGCATTGTAAGTGCTCAACCGCATTAAATTCATCAGTAACATCTGCCATAGAAACAAATTCAAACGAATGCTGCTCTTGCATCTTTGCAATGAGCCTTTTCATTTGTTCTTTGTGTCCACCCTTGCCATAGATCAAGAGTAGCTTTGGTTGACAGTTTTTAGGCATACAACAATAACTTTTAAAATCAGGGTGCGTAGTGTATTTGATTTTGAAGTGAAATAATAGAGAAACAAGGCGCCGAAGTAAGTTCTTAAACTTAAATATCGAGAACAGGGTAAGTCAACGATTTAACTGTGTTGGTAAGTTTTACTTTGTAACTAATGTTTGTTTTTTGTAATTATAAAGCTTGTTATGGCTACTAACTAATAGACAGGCAACACTGATTCACTACTAAAAATTAATTCGTATTTCTGATAACAAATCCTATACATTTTCCTTTAGTGTTTTTGTCAATAGTTAGGCTATAATGCGCAGCAATTTATCGGTTTGGAGTTATGATGGAATTTAAAAATGTATCAGTAGTAGGCCTTGGTTATATAGGTTTGCCAACAGCTGCGGTCATCGCTTCTCGTGGTATCAAAGTGATTGGTGTAGATGTTAGCCAACACGCTGTAGATACAATTAATGCTGGTAATGTACATATTGTAGAGCCAGATCTTGATATAGTTGTACGCAGCGCTGTACAAGCTGGTAATTTGAAAGCTACTACCATAGCTGAAGAAGCGGATGCTTTTATGGTCGCTGTTCCAACTCCTTTTAAAGAAAATTACGAAGCTGATTTAAGCTATATTGAATCAGCAGCAAAAGCAATTGCGCCTGTACTTGAAAAGGGAAACCTAGTTATATTGGAATCAACTTCTCCAGTTGGTGCTACTGAAGAGCTTGCAAATTGGTTAGCAGAGTCACGACCAGATTTAACATTTCCACAAACACATGGTAGTGAAGCAGATATAAACGTAGCCCATTGCCCTGAGCGTGTTTTGCCTGGCCATGTTCTACGTGAATTAGTTGAAAATGATCGTGTTATTGGCGGTATGTCTGATGCATGCTCAAAAAAAGCGGTTGCTTTATATAAAACTTTTGTTAAAGGTGAATGTTTACTTACAAATGCGCGTACAGCTGAAATGGCTAAGCTAACAGAAAACTCATTCAGAGATGTGAATATTGCTTTTGCTAATGAACTTTCGATGATTTGCGATAAATTAAGCATTGATGTGTGGGAGCTTATTAAACTGGCTAACCGCCACCCACGTGTTAATATTTTAAATCCAGGCCCTGGTGTGGGTGGTCACTGTATTGCAGTTGATCCTTGGTTTATTGTAAGCTCAGCGCCAGATACAGCAAAATTGATACGCCAAGCTCGTGAAGTGAATGATAGTAAGCCTCACTATGTTTTACAACAAATACTCGATGCTGCTGATCAGTTTAAAAAGCCAGTAATTGCCTGTATGGGGATTGCATTTAAGGCAGATATTGACGATTTACGTGAAAGCCCTGCACTTGATATAACAAAAATGTTAGCACAAAAAAGCGATGCAGAAGTTCTAGTTGTAGAACCAAATATCACTAAGCTACCTGAGTCTCTATCTAAACTAGGCGTTGAATTAGTGACTACAGAAGATGCTTTAGAACGCTGTAATACGCTTGCTGTATTAGTTGACCATAAAGAATTTAAAAATATTTCTCCTGAGCAAATTGCTAAAAAAGTAATTGTTGATAGTCGCGGTATTTTTTAAACCCAATGTTAGTTTTTAAAGCCTGCCAATTTGGTGGGCTTTTGTATATGGATACATAAATGAAAGTTTTAACAGTATTTGGTACTCGCCCAGAAGCGATTAAAATGGCTCCTCTTGTATTAGCTTTGGAAAATACCCCTGAAATAGAAGCTAAAGTATGTGTAACAGCACAACACCGTGAAATGCTTGACCAAGTGTTAGCCCTTTTTGAAATAAAACCTGATTACGATTTGAATATAATGAAATCAGGTCAGGATTTATACGATATTACCAGTAAGATATTATTAGGCTTACGCGATGTATTAGAAGAATTTAAGCCTGACTGGGTATTGGTACATGGCGATACTACAACGACGTTTGCGGCATCAATGGCGGCCTTTTATAAGCAAATTAAAGTAGGACATGTTGAAGCTGGTTTAAGAACAGGCGATTTGTATAGCCCATGGCCAGAAGAAGCAAATCGTACCTTAACCGGCGTAATTACCGCTAAGCATTTTGCGCCTACGCAGGCTTCAGCTGATAATTTGTTGCGTGAACATGTATCTAAATCAGACATCGTTATAACTGGAAATACGGTTATAGATGCTTTATTACAAATTAAAAATACTGTACTACCAATGCAAAGTACGCAAAAAATAATGACTGAAAAGTTTGCTGATATTATTCCCAAGCCGTATGTATTAATAACAGGTCATCGACGCGAAAGCTTTGGAGGTGGTTTTGAACGTATTTGTGAATCTATTTCGCAGTTAGCAGTAAAATACCCAAATTTTAATTTTGTTTATCCGGTGCATTTAAACCCTAATGTACAGGAGCCAGTAAATAGGTTACTTGCCGATAAACCAAATGTAATGCTTATTGAACCGCAAGATTACCTACCATTTGTATTTTTAATGGATCGTTCATATTTAATTTTAACCGACTCTGGCGGAGTGCAGGAAGAGGCTCCAAGCTTAGGTAAACCTGTACTTGTAATGCGTGATACAACAGAACGCCCTGAAGCAGTAGCAGCAGGCACGGTTAAACTTGTTGGTACCAATGTCGATAAAATAGTTAGTTCAGTTAGTGAGTTAATAGATGATAACAAAGTATATAAAGCTATGAGTAAAGCGCATAATCCATACGGTGATGGTTTAGCTTGTGAGCGTATTATTAAAGGTTTACTAGAATAAGTTCTTTTTTGTAGACTTAATGAAACGATTAACTCTATTACTAAAAATGGACTAATATGGATGTTAACGGGGTTATTAGCCCTTGTGTGCTCATTTATTTTATATTCTCCTAAAGGAAGCCTATGACAAATTGTTGTTATAGGTACTGGGTTTGTTGGATTGTCAAACGCCATGTTATTAGCCCAAAATAACGAAGTGGTTGGTTTAGATATTGATGAATGTAAAATTAAATTGTTAAACAACAAGTCTTCTACCGTTTTAGATCCATTAATAAGCGAATACTTACTTCGCAATGATATTAACTTTATTGCTACCTCTGACAAAGTACGTGCATACAATAATGCCGGTTTTATTATTGTTGCAACTCCTACTGATTACGATAGTAATTAAATCTACTGTTCCTGTTGGCTTTACTGCATCTTTATCTCAACGTTTGAATACACAAAATATTATCTTTTCGCCTGAGTTTTTACGTAAAGGTAAGGCGCTTTACGATAACCTGTATCCATCACGTATTGTAGTGGGGGAGCAAAGCGAGCGAGCAGCAACTTTTGCAGGTTTACTTAAGCAAGGTGCTATAAGGCAAGACGTTGAGGTGTTATTTACCGACTCAACAGAAGCTGAAGCGATAAAGCTTTTCTCTAATACGTACTTAGCAATGCGAGTGGCTTACTTTAATGAACTTGATAGTTATGCTGAGGCACATGGGTTAAGTAGCAAACAAATAATTCAAGGGGTTGGTTTAGACCCTCGCATAGGTAACCATTACAATAACCCTTCATTTGGTTATGGTGGTTACTGCCTACCCAAAGATACCAAACAGTTATTAGCAAATTATAAAGATGTTCCTAATAACATTATAGGTGCCATTGTTGATGCGAATCGAACACGAAAAGATTTCATCGCGGAATCAATTATTAATCGTAAACCTAAGGTTGTCGGTGTTTATCGGTTAGTTATGAAGTCGGGTTCGGATAACTTTAGAGCCTCTGCCATTCAAGGTATTATGAAGCGCATTAAAGCAAAAGGAATTGAAGTTGTTGTTTTTGAACCCGTACTTGATGCTGATGAGTTTTATCATTCTCGGGTAATCAAAGATTTAAATGAATTTAAGCAGCTTTCAGATGTTATTTTATCAAACCGTATGGTTGATGAACTGGCTGATATTGCTGATAAAGTTTATACGCGTGATTTATTTGGTAGTGATTAATATATCGTTAAGGCTTAAGTATACGGGCTGCGAGCGACGGGTTACGGGCGACGATTTAAGCACCTAAAACCTCGAACCAAAACTCTGCGCGAGGTAAACTCCCGCCTACGTGAATAAAAAACCTTGCGATATAACCGCAAGGTTTTTAAATATCTCGAACCTCGAATTTGTCTCCTCACTTCCCAATCTCAACCTTTACATCATCACCCAGTACTTCCCTATACTTTGTAGCGAGTGCATTTTTAGCGTCATCATCGCCGTGGACTATTTTTATATGGCGGGGCTTTTTGCGCATACCGGTTACAAATTTGATGAGACCTGCTTGATCTGCATGAGCGCTGTAGCCGCTTATTGTGTGTATTTTGGCGTTAATATTAATGCGGGTATTATTTATAAATACATAGCCATTTTTTGGGCCATAGGTTTGTATGTCACGACCTAAAGTACCTCTGCCTTGGTAACCTACAAAGAGTACGTCGGTGGTTTTGTCGGTTAAAAATCGCTCTAGGTAGTTAACTATTCTTCCGCCGGTGCACATACCGCTTGCAGCTAGAATAATTGCAGGTGTTTGGCGGGTGGCTAAGTAATTTATTATCGCTAAGTGCTCGCTATGAGTATTTATTGTAGTGAGGTTTTCAAAGTTGAGAGGGTGGCGGCCTTTGGCTACTTTTTGTTTGGCTTCTTCATCCCATAAATATTTAAACTTTCGATACTGCTGAGTAAAGTTAGCCGCCATCGGGGAGTCGAGTATTACTTGTATTGTGCGCCAAGGTGAGTTTTTAGTTGAGGCATGAATTAGCTGTTCAAGTTCGTATAACAGTTCTTGCGTGCGGCCAATACTAAAGGCAGGCACAAGAACGATGCCGTTGTCGGCAACAGCGCGTTCAATCACGGTTTTTTAAGGTTTGCGTACGCTGCTTGCGGCCTTGGTGATTTTTATCACCATAAGTTGACTCTATGACTAAGGTATCGGCTTTATAGGGCGCTTTAGGTGCGGGTAGTAAAGGCGTATAGGGCGCCCCTAAATCGCCTGAAAATACGACCCGATGACTGTTTTTAGCTTTACGAGTTGGTCTATTTATATCTATTTCTACATAAGCGGAGCCTAAAATATGCCCTGCTCGTTGTAGTCGGGCTTTCGCTGTGCATTCACCGCTACACGGAAGATCGAACCAGGTTTTAAAATCAACTTCAATAATTTGCTGTTTAAGTAACCTTAGGCAGGTATCTATTATTTTTTGATCGCGCGTGACGCCCACTTTTAATGCATCTTCAATCACTAATGGCAGTAAACTGGCCGATGCAATAGAGGTAAATATGGGTCCTTTAAAGCCAGCCATTAATAAGTAGGGGATTCGGCCAACATGATCGATGTGACAATGGGTGACGATCAGCGCGCGGACTGTATCTATATTAAATTCAATATTAAGATCATCAACAGAATCTTCACCTTGAAATAGTCCGCAGTCAATTAGAAAAGAGCTTTGATCGTTTATTATCAGCTGGTGGCATGAGCCTGTTACGCCATTTACCGCTCCGTGGTGAAGTATTTGCATTTTATGTCCTTATTGCTTGTTTAGTAGGCGGGGCTTTATGCCGCGCATTTTAATCTTTGTGCATAGGCCTAAACAACTTGCGCGAGGTAAACTCCCGCCTACAAATTTTCAATTGCATTTACAAACTTAGGCCTACGGGTATTATATTTTATTTCAAATAAATACAATCCCAAAATGGGTAATCACCAACGTTATTAACGATATTAGCTCTAAGTGGGTTTGCTACTATATAGCGCGCGTAGTTAATTAGGTCTTTTTCATCTCGGATCATATGATCGTAATAATCACTTTGCCAAAGCTTATTAATTTTGTGCTGATCTCGGGCAAGCTTAGTGCAGCGGCCTTTAAATAGTCTAATTAAAGCGCTTAAATGTAAGCTTACTTTTAATTGAAAAAGCCAATGTATATGCTCTGGCATTAAGACAAAAGCAACACTTTCACAAGCATCTTCTAATTCAAGTTTCTTAATTTCAAAAATTATTTTTCTATTGAGACCAAGGTCGTTTAATAATTTTTGTCTGTTATTAATGACTAGAGTTACGCAGTAATAGTGATTGGGAATTGAAATACGACCTTTCCTTAGGTTTTGTGATTTTTTCATTTTTATATCTTGTGGTTTTATAGGTAAATATAGCAGGCAATTAATAGTTTTGAATTTGAGCGGGTTACCGTAGCGAAAGTGCGCGAGGTAAACTCCCGCCTACGGGTAGGGTTAATATAGAGTTTTATTGTAGGCAGGGCTTTATGCTACGCAGGTTGTTTGAAAAGTTGTGAAATTGCGCGGGGTAAGCTCCCGCCTTCGGGTAGGATTAATATAGAGTTTTATTGTAGGCAGGGCTTTATGCCGCGCAGGCTGTTTGAAATGTTGTGAAAATGCGCGGGGTGAACCCGCTGCTACAGGCATAAAAAAACCTTGCGATGTTAACCGCAAGGTTTTTAAATTTCTCGAACCTCGAACCTCGAACCTCGAACCTCGAACCTCGAACCTCGAACCTCGAACTTAGCTCTTAAAAGCGTCTTGTAGTGGTGGCACTACTTGCTTTTTACGGCTTAATACGCCGTCTAGCCATACTTTACCGTCTTCTGGTTTTTCACCATAAGCTTGCTCAACTAGGCTAGCATCGTCTGATGCAATTAGCATTTGTGAGCCTTCTTTCATAATGTCGGTCAGAAGTAAAAATACTGAATGACGACCGCCTTCTTCTTTAAGCTTCGCGATATCGGCTTCAAGGTCGGCTTTAATCTCGTCAAATACCGCAAGGTCAATAACTTCTAACTGACCAATACCAACGAGGTTACCGTTCATGTTAAAGTCTTTAAAGTCACGCATTACTAAGTCACGTACTGGCGTATCTTCAACGGCTGATTTAACGCGGAACATGTCCATGCCTAGTTCTCTAAAGTCTTCAATGCCTGCAATTTCTGCAAGCGCTTCAACACATTTAATATCGGCAGTAGTACAGGTTGGTGATTTGAAGATAACCGTGTCGCTTAAAATAGCGCAAAGCATAATGCCAGCAATATCTTTAGGGATCTCAACGTTGTAGAAGTCATACATCATTTTAATAATGGTGTTTGAACAACCAACAGGGCGGATCCAACACTCAAGTGGTGTTGATGAGGTTAAATCACCTAGCTTGTGATGATCTACCACGCCCACTACGCGAGCCTGATCAATATCGTCAGGTGCTTGGGTTTTTTCTGTGTGGTCTACAATATAAACGTCTTCGCCAGCGTAGCTAAGTTTTAGCTCAGGTGCTTCAAAACCGAATTTATCTAAAATAAATTGTGTTTCAGGTGAAACTTCACCTAGGCGAGTTGGGATTGCTGGTTCATCAATTTGGTTTTTTAAATAAGCCAGTGCAATTGCACCACATATTGAATCTGAATCTGGGATTTTATGGCCCACTACATACATTGACATGACTAAACTCCTTAAAATTTGCCGATATTCTAGCAAAGTCTTTGGGTTTTAACATATAGACAGTGTAATTAAGTTTTGGTTACACTTTAAATCGATATTATTAATTGGAAGACCCACATGCAACTCGGCCGAAAAGGTTGGAACAATGTTATTATTTTTTCGATGTTGATTATGATCTTCTTTTTAAATGGACTGCATAAAAACATAGGGAATGATGAAACACAGGCGCAACTACAGCCATTACTTCCTCCTCAAAGTTTTGTATTAACGCTTAAATTTATCGACCAAAAAATTGAGCGTATTGGCACTAGTTGGCGTACTACTGCTTTGCAAAAAAATGTACCGCTTAGTTGGCAAGGTTCCGAGCAACAACTTAGTGAGCTAGTTTATTTATGGCAAAATACCGCACTGGTGACCACCACTACACCTGATGCGCTTGATATGAATAAGCCACTATCGGTAGCTACGCTTGAACTCGCCGGTGAGCTCTTACCTTGGGTGTACTTATTATTTGAGGCGAATGGTCAGTATTATCTATTCGATAAAACCAGTCAGCGATTATTGTTGCTCGATTTAACTACTGCAAAACAATTATTTCCAAGTTTTACCTTTTCATAAGTGAGTTTTATTAATGCCTGAATTACCAGAAGTAGAAGTTAGCCGTATGGGTATTACCCCCCATGTGCTAAACCAAGTTGTGACTAAGGTAAATATTCATAATGCCAGTATGCGCTGGCCTGTGCCAGATGAGGTGTATCAACTTGAGGGGTTAGTGGTTAGCAGTATTGAACGACGTGCAAAATACTTATTGTTAGAATGCGAGCTAGGCTCGGCTATATTGCATTTAGGTATGTCGGGTAACTTGAGGGTTGTGAACGCCAATGAGCCACTTAAAAAGCATGACCATGTTGAGTTTATTTTAGCGAATAATAAGGCGCTGCGTTTAAACGATCCACGTCGCTTTGGTTGCTGTTTATGGCAAGCCCCCAATGAAGAGCATAAGTTACTTGCTAAATTAGGCCCCGAGCCACTCACCGATGATTTTTTTGCTAAACGTGTTTATGAGCAATCTCGTAATAAAAAAGTACCCGTTAAGCAGTTTATTATGAATAACGCCGTGGTGGTGGGGGTTGGTAATATTTACGCTAACGAATCATTATTTAAAGCGGGTATCGATCCGCGAAAAGAGGCCGGTAAAGTAAGCCTAAAACGCTACCAAGCGTTAATCCCAATTATAAAAGACACCCTAGCCGCAGCAATTACTCAAGGCGGCACAACATTGAAAGACTTTGCCCAAAGTGACGGTAAGCCAGGCTACTTTGCGCAACAGCTATTAGTGTATGGCCGAAAAGGCCAGCCTTGTGTAAATTGCGACACAGCACTAACAGAAATTCGTTTAGGCCAACGTAGCACCGTTTTTTGTGAGGTGTGTCAGAAGTAGAGAGTAGCTGTCAGCTATAAGTTTTCAGCTGTCAGTTAAGACTGGTTACTCACTTGTCTTTATTTTTGCTATCAAGCTTGTTAGCATTTTTGATAGTTGAACAGTTTCATCTAGCCAAGACTTGCCTATGTCAGTATCGATATAGCTAATATCGATGCCAATATATATTTGGGTTCTTGCCTCAGCAAGCGAAGATCGAGCGATATCTAAAAAGCGTACTTTTTCTTTATCGCTCTCTCTTGTCATACCCTCAGCTATATTACTAGGCACAGATAAACTAGAGCGTGTTAATTGATCTCTAAAGTTAAAGTCTTTGATTGGTTGTGTATTTTTATAAATATTAGCGCTAAGGCGGGTTGAACGCTTCCATACCTCTAAGTTTTCAAAGTTCATAACGCAAAATCCCTATGCTTAATTCTTAAAGTATAGTTGAGATTTTATTAACAAAAAATAGTTACTTTCACAAAGAAAGTACTTTTTTCGAATCTAAAATTATAATTCGCTTTTCTGACCGCTGACCGCTGACCGCTGACCGCTGACCGCTGACCGCTGACCGCTGACCGCTGACCGCTGAGTAATAACTTTTCTTGCGGAAAAAACAACCGGCCGGTAGCAATGTAGTTTAAGTGCTGGTATACTCCCGCGTCTGCCACGTTGCGTTCTATGTCCTCATATAGTTTAGCCACTTGTGAGCGGCGAAAAAGTCTAAAACTCGAAGGGGTTGTAGCATACTTAGAGCGGTAGTTAATAATAACTACCTGTGGTTTTAATTGAAAAACATTGGATTTTTATAAATGAAAACGTTTGTTGCTAAACCAGAAACAGTAAAACGTGACTGGTACGTAGTTGACGCTGAAGATAAAACTTTAGGTCGCATCGCTACTGAAATCGCTCATCGCCTACGCGGTAAGCACAAAGCTGAGTACACACCACACGTAGATACTGGTGATTACATCATCGTTATCAACGCTGAGAAAGTTACTGTTACTGGTAACAAATTCAAAGATAAAGTGTACTACGCTCACTCTGGTTTCCCAGGTGGTCTTAAGTCTACTACTTTTGATAAACTTCAAGCTGCAAAGCCTGAAATGATCATCGAAAAAGCTGTTAAAGGCATGTTGCCACGTGGTCCTTTAGGCCGCGCTATGTTCCGCAAACTTAAAGTTTACGCGGGTACTGAGCATAACCATGCTGCACAACAGCCTCAGGTTCTAGACATTTAAGGAGCACTATCATGGCAAATCAATACTACGGTACAGGTCGTCGTAAAAGTTCAAGTGCTCGCGTATTCTTACGCCCAGGCACTGGTAACATCGTAATCAACAAGCGCTCTTTAGAAGAGTACTTTGGTCGCGAAACAGCACGCATGGTTGTTCGTCAAGCTCTTGAGCTTGTAGACATGACTGAAAAATTTGACCTTCACATCACCGTTGCCGGTGGTGGTACTACTGGTCAAGCTGGTGCTATCCGTCACGGTATCACTCGTGCACTTATGGAGTTTGACGAGTCATTACGTCCACAACTTCGTAAAGCAGGTTTCGTTACTCGTGATGCACGTAAAGTTGAACGTAAGAAAGTGGGTCTTAAGAAAGCGCGTAAGCGTCCACAGTTCTCAAAACGTTAATTTTTACGTTATCAAGAATTCAAAAACCCAGCTTATGCTGGGTTTTTT
Organism: Pseudoalteromonas sp. 3J6; assembly: GCF_903995135.1. Taxonomy (GTDB): domain Bacteria; phylum Pseudomonadota; class Gammaproteobacteria; order Enterobacterales; family Alteromonadaceae; genus Pseudoalteromonas. The sequence continues at coordinate 1,427,370 of NZ_LR877185.1, forward strand.
GTTTTGTAGCTATAAGATTTTGCTTCAATGTTCAATGTTCAAGGTTCAAGGTTCGAGCTATAAATTTGATCTAAGCTTTGTGTCTTTCTTATTTTACAGTTATAAGTTAAGCATGTTTCAGCTGACTGGTTATGTTATGAGGTTTGAAGATTTAAGGGTATGGCAACGTTCAGCCGATTTAGCTTGCGAGATTTATTTACATTTTAAGCAGAGCAAAGAGTTTGGTTTAAAAGATCAAATAACACGATCTGCACTTTCAATTTCTTCAAATATAGCAGAGGGTTATGAACGAATAACTCCTAAAGATTATATTCGATTTTTATCATACTCTAAGGGGAGTTGTGGAGAATTACGCTCTCAAATTTACATTGCACTAAAAATAGGTGAAGTTGACACGACAGAGGCTAGTGAATGGATTGAGGAGACTCGTGAACTTTCCCGTATGATTTCAGCATTGATGAAATCAATCGATGCTTGGGATTAAGAGGTTCAAAATTAAATATTCATTCAAAAATATATGAGTATGTTTGACCTTTGACCTTTAACCTTTGACCTTTAACCTTTAACCTTTAACCTTTAACCTTTAACCTTTAACCTTTAACCTTTAACCTTTAACCTTTAACCTTTAACCTTTAACCTTTAACCTTTAACCTTTAACCTTTAACCTTTAACCTTTAACCTTTAACCTTTAACCTTTAACCTTTAACCTTTAACCTTTAACCTTCAATCCTCCCTTTACGACTAATGTCGACATTAGCTTGATCAAAATAGGCAAAGCATGCGTATTTATTGAACGAAAGCTTAAAAATTACCGACTAACGCAAAAAAAGTTAAATAATTATCGCAATTAGTTTAAATCCATCAGTTAATTGGTGAATTTTTTTGCTACAATTGGCGGGCAAATAAAGTGAATGAGTTTAATGTCGCCAAATTCAGTTGTTACTGTACTTAGTTGGTGAGATTGTACTTGTTTACAAATTGTTTTTACGGAAGCGATACTATAGTCATTTGGTTTCATACTCGAGCTTACTTAATCAACTATTTGAGCAAGTCAGGTTTATTCGAGCAGGAGGCTGTGAATAACCTTGTTTTAAACAAGGGTTTTAATTATGATCGTTTCTCTTTTAAAATTCGAAAAATTAACCTGCTGTAACTGATGTTCTCAATATAGCAAGTGTTGAGAATCATAGTGGAGATAAGTGGATGAGCAATGCGCCTGTAGACAATGGCCGACGTCGCTTTTTAACCATAGCTACCTCTGTTGTTGGTGGTGTTGGTGCGGCTGGGGCTGCTGTTCCTTTTATTGCGTCTTGGAATCCAAGTGAGCGAGCTAAATCTGCGGGTGCGCCTGTAGAAGTAGATATCAGCAAACTTGAGCCAGGACAATTAATACGTGTCGAGTGGCGTGGTAAACCTGTATGGGTTGTATCACGTACCCCAAAAATGCTTGAGCAGATGAAAGAACATGAAGGTCAACTTCGTGATCCGCAATCGCAAGAGCCACAACAATTAGAATCATCAACCAATGATTTCCGTTCATTACGCCCAGAGATTTTTGTCGCTGTAGGTATTTGTACGCATTTGGGTTGTTCACCTAGCTTTTTACAAGGTGGCTTTGGTGAGAAAGTGGAAGGGACTGATGACGGTTTTTACTGTCCATGTCACGGTTCTAAGTTTGATATGGCTGGCCGTGTATTCCAATCGGTACCTGCACCATTAAATTTAGAAATTCCACCATATACTTTTCTTGATGAGACCACTATTTTAGTGGGCGAAGAACAAGGGGTGGCCTAATGTTTGGTAAAATTGTTGAGTGGATAGACGACCGTATCCCAATGACACGTGTTTGGAACATGCACATTGCACAGTATCCAGCACCGAAAAACTTTAACTTCTGGTACTTCTTCGGCTCTCTAGCTATGTTAGTACTAGTAAACCAAATACTTACAGGTATTTGGTTAACGATGAACTATGTACCATCTGCTGAAGGTGCATTTGCATCAGTAGAATACATCATGCGTGATGTAGAGTACGGTTGGTTATTACGTTATTTGCATTCAACGGGTGCATCTGCGTTTTTCATCGTTGTTTACATGCACATGTTCCGTGGCATGATCTACGGTTCTTACCAAAAACCACGTGAATTACTGTGGTTATTCGGTATGTTCATTTTCTTAGCCCTAATGGCTGAAGCATTCATGGGTTACTTATTACCATGGGGCCAAATGTCGTTCTGGGGTGCACAGGTAATCATTTCATTATTCGGGGCTATCCCGGTTATTGGTGATGACTTAACACTGTGGATCCGTGGTGACTATGTAATTTCAGGTGCAACGCTTAACCGCTTCTTTGCATTACATGTAATTGCACTGCCATTGGTTATTGTTATCTTAGTATTTTTACACATTGTTGCACTACACGAAGTGGGTTCTAATAACCCAGACGGTATTGATAACAAACGTAAAAAAGGAACTGTGGCTGAAGAAGACAAGCCTAAGTTTAAGTTCCATGAATACTACACTGATAAAAAAGACATTATTGATGCGATTCCGTTCCACCCTTATTACACAGTAAAAGATATTGTGGGCGTGGTTGGTTTCTTAATCTTGTTCTGCTGGGTTGTGTTCTTTATGCCTGCTATGGGTGGTTTCTTCTTAGAAGCGCCAAACTTTGAAGCAGCTAACCCACTTAAAACACCAGAGCATATTTTCCCTGTTTGGTACTTCACGCCATTCTATGCAATCTTACGTGCAATCCCTGACAAACTAATGGGTGTTGCTGCAATGGGTGCATCAATTGTCGTGCTAGCATTATTACCTTGGATTGACCGTGGTTCGGTTCGTTCAGTTCGTTACCGTTGTGGTTTCCACAAATGGAACATTGCAGGTTTTGTTGTTACTTTCGTTCTTTTAGGTTGGGTTGGTGCTACACCACAAACTGATTTTAAAACGATTGTTTCGCAAGTCTGTACTGTGACTTACTTTATGTTCTTCGTACTGTTATTCGTTTACAGTAAGAATGAAAAAACTAAGCCATTGCCTGAGAGGTTAACGAAATGATGAAAAAGCTATTAATAGGTTTATTTGCTTTATCAGTAAACGTGTTACCTGCAATGGCGGCTGGCCCGTCAGTTCCTCTAATGGAAGCGGGTAACGATATATCTGATCAACCTTCTTTGCAGCGTGGCGCAAAGTTGTTCATGAACTACTGTCTTGGTTGTCACCAAATGCAGTATCAACGTTATGAGCGTACTTTTCGTGACATTGGTATTCCAACAGAGATTGGTCAAGAGCAACTTATTTTTGATGGTTCAAAAGTGGGTGGCCATATCCTTAACGCGATGGCAAAAGAAGATGCTGCAAAATGGTTTGGTGCGGCTCCGCCGGATCTAACTAACGTTGCGCGTGTGCGTGGCAGCGATTGGATTTACACCTATTTAAAATCGTTTTACAAAGATGAATCTCGTCCGTTTGGCGTAAATAATACGTTATTCCCATCGGTGGGTATGCCACATGTTCTTCAAGAGTTGCAAGGTGTTCCTACTGCAATTACTGAAGAAGTAACAGTAGATGGTAAAACAACCACTCATATTACTGGTACAAAAACAGATGGTACGGGCGAATTAAGTGTAGATGAATATGACCAAGCAGTTCGTGATTTAACGAATTTCCTAGAGTATGTAGGTGAACCTACACGTCTCGAGTCGGAAGCGCTAGGTCTTAAGGTAATCGGATTTTTAATTATCCTATTTATCTTGGCATTTATGCTGAAGAAAGAATACTGGAGAGATGTTCATTAAGTTTGAACATATTTAAAGGTAATTTTGCAATAGGGGCTTAAGCCCCTATTGCTGTTTTAGTTATTTAATGGAGGTAGGCATGGCCGTAGCTGCCAATAAGCGCCCTGTAATGACCCTTTTTTCTGGTGCTAACTGTATGTATAGCCACCAAGTACGCATTGTACTTGCTGAAAAAGGTGTAAGTGTAGATATTCATATGGCTGAAAAGGATAACCTGCCAGAAGCACTTCACGAAATTAACCCTTACGGCACAGTGCCAACACTGATTGACCGTGAGCTTGGTTTATATCAGGCAAACATCATCATGGAATACCTTGATGAACGTTTTCCTCATCCTCCACTAATGCCTGTATATCCGGTCATGCGTGGTCGTAGTCGATTAATGATGCACCGTATTGATACTGATTGGTACAGCCTAGCTGAAAAAATCATTAACAACACCTCTGATGCGGCGCAAGCTCGTAAAGAGCTGACAGAAGCATTACTTGCAATAGCACCAATCTTTAGTGAAGCGCCTTACTTTATGAGTGAAGAGTTTAGCTTAGTTGATTGTTACTTAGCTCCACTGTTATGGCGTTTACCAGAGTTTGGTATTGAGCTTAATGGTGCAGGCTCTAAAGAACTTAAAGAGTATATGATCCGTTTATTTGAACGTGAATCATTCCAAGCTTCTTTAACTGAAGCAGAGCGTGAGATCCGTTTATAATGACTTCTAATCGTCCTTATTTACTACGCGCTTTTTTTGATTGGATTGTTGATAACGAATGCACGCCACACTTAGTGGTTAATGCTGACTTTCCTGCAGTGCAAGTGCCAACACAGTTTGTTCAAGATGGCCAAATTGTATTGAACATAAGCCCTTCGGCGGTTACGCAGTTTTCGTTAGATAATACTCAGCTTAGCTTTAATGCGCGCTTTGGCGGCCAGCCAATGCAAGTGTACGTGCCTTTAGGGGCTGTACTTGCAATATATGCACGTGAAAATGGCGAAGGCACAGTCTTTACTGCAGATGAGTTTTTAGAGGACGAAGACGATTTTGCTCCAGAGCTTGAAAGTGTTGATTCATCACCAGAAATGGTTGATGAAACGCCAGCTCCCAAGCCTGAAAAGAAAAAAGGCTCACATTTACGCGTTATAAAATAGCTCGTAAATGTTAGAAAAAAACCGCTTAATAAGCGGTTTTTTTATGTCTGTACAAATGTGAAAGTTTACGGGCAACGGGCAACGGGCAATGGGCAATGGGTAGCGGGCGGCGAGAGGCGGGTTAAGATTGATTGGTGCAGCAGCGGGTTTACACCGCGTCTGGTCTAAAGTGAAGAGCAGGTTTTAGGTATTAGGTCTAGGTGTTAGGTAGAGATTAAGCCAAGCAGGGTGTTTGGGTTCACGGCAGTGGGCAGCGGCCCTAGAGACTCGAATTAATCAGTTGGGCTAATGGTTGTTGTTTTCTCATTTACTCCTCATTCACTTCTCTTTGTGCAAAAAGATTTTAAAGAGATTTTATTCACCACAGAGGGGGCAGAGCACACAGAGGAAATGATTAAAGGCATGTTTTATTTGTCCTGTCTTCTCTGTGTAGCGCGAAGCGTCTCTGTGTACTCTGTGGTTCAAAATGGTTTTGTAGGCGGGGCTTTATGCCGCGCATTTTACTAAACCCTGCGCGAGGTAAACTCCCGCCTACAGGTATAAAAAAACCTTGCGATGTTAACCGCAAGGTTTTTAAATTTCTCGAACCTCGAACCTCGAACCTCGAACCTCGAACCTCGAACCTGAGATTTTTACAAATACTCAAATACTTTAACTACCCGCTCTACGCCAGAGATGTTGCGAGCTATATTAACGGCTTGGTTTGCTTCAGCGTCAGATACTAGCCCCATTAAATATACTTCGGCATTTTCAGTCACTACTTTTATATTATTACTGCTGATGTTTTCAGCCGCTAAAAGCTGCGCTTTTACTTTTGAGGTTAACCATGAGTCGTGAGTTTGCGTGGTGATACCAATATTAGAGCCAATGCGAAGTTGGTTATGAATTTTGCGAATACCAGATAGATTTTCAATGGTTTTAAACGCTTGGTTTTTCATTTCTTGGTTAGGCACTTGTCCTACCATTAAAACCACGCCATTTACGCTTATAACGCTGATATGAGCAAACTTATTAAGGCGTTCATCTTCGCTAATAGCAATGCTGGCTTTTATTTCAATGTTGTTGTCGTCTATTTGTGAGCCAATGGTTCGTCTATCGTTAGCGGCAGTAACAGCACTGGCTGTACCGGCGACCACAGCAGCGGCACAGCCTTGTAATAACACAACAGTGCCTAAAATAATTAGGGAGCGTTTAAACATAATTTTCGTCCTGAGGGAAAAGGGTTAAATCCACCAACTCACTTAAACAGTGAAGGTTCACTAAATGCGATTCAATAATGCGACTCGGGCGTTTAGACGGCGTACGAATTTCTACATCGTTATGGCCAAGCAAGCCAACGAGTTCGCCGCCATCATCGCCTACCATTACTATGACCTTCATATCTTTGGTAAGTGCCGCTTCTACTGCAGAAATTATGTGTTTTTCATTACCATTAATGGCAAGTACCAATAATAAGTCACCTTGCTGAGCAAAGGCACGAACTTGGCGTGCAAAGGTATCGTGGTCATCTATTTGATTGCCTTGGCCCAAGTTAATATTTTCTTGTGAGAGAGCGATTGCAGGTAAGCAAGGGCGTTCTGTTTCGTAAAAATTAACCAGTACGCCTGCCATGTGTTGTGCCAGCATATGGCAGTTTGCAGTACCGCAACAGATCAATTTATTCCCATTGATCAGGCTTTGTGCAATGGTAAATGCCGCTGATTCTAACGCGCTTGGCAACACTTCGCCTGCAGCTATTTGAACTTGAATACTTTCTTTAAAAATTTCTTTAATTGTATCTTGCATGGGTTACCAACAATTTATCTCTAATTCTGTGTGAGCTCACACCGGCTTTATTAAAAGGTGATTATTTTAGGCGTAAGCTAATGTTTAACTGTATGCTCAACATGAAGCTGTTGTAATCGTCTTATTTTTATACATCAGACATTAAAATACGTTTTTCAGCCAGTTAATATGTAATGACGGTTCGCCTGTTATAGCTACGTAATCAATACGTAATGGCTGGTTTTTTAAGTTTTTAGCACCAAGGTAATGATAAATAGTGCGCTTTAACTTAGCTTGCTTTTGCGGGCTTAGCGCATAATTAGCGCCGCCTTTTATGTTATTTTTACGAAACTTAACTTCAACAAACACTAAGGTGTCACCGTCTTTCATAATGACATCAAGTTCGCCGTAGGGGCAGTAGTAATTCCGCTCAATCGCTTTTAAACCTTGCGCTTCTAAATACTTTTGCGCTTGGCGCTCATAATACTGGCCTTTTTCACGACTATTTTGCCACAGCTGTTTAAACCACGACATGCTAACCCCTTAGTTAATAATGGTTATGCCATCGTTTGCCGACTGCATAAATAGCGGCACAGGGCGTTGTGTTTTTAATTCCACAGGTTTTATACGGCGATTGCTGTACTGCGCCCATTGCAGTGATCGTTCAATATCACCGGCACTATTAATGGATAATTTACCGCTTAAGCCTGAAAAGTATTTATCGGGTGTAATGCTCAGCTGTCTAATATCATTCAGCATGGCGACGGCATCATAGGCCATGGCAAATAAACGTTGGCTAATATCAGCCTGTTCAGGCCATAAATCATTATATTGCTTACGTAGATTATGCTGCGTAATTTGTGAGTCTAACATCCAAGGAAGTTCGGTAAAGTAAAGCCCATCTAAATCGCCTTTGTCAGTGGTATCTATTTGCTTACTATGACTTTTAGAGCTGGCGTAAATAGGGATTCTGTCGGCAAAGGTGCTTACGTTAACATCCAGATAAGGTTTAATTAATCGGGTCTCTATGGCGTCACCTAATATATAAATTGCATCAATATCGCCACGTGAACGGGTTTCACTTTCTACTTCTTTATTAAAAAGTGTTTTAACCGATTTAATACGCTCTTTTGATTTATCAACTTCTAGCAAGCTGGTAATGGTATTGGGCATATCTTTATTGTCGTTGTAAAAGCCAACTTGTGTGGTTGTTTCACTATAGCGTTGCCATTGCAGGTTAAAGTAGTCAATTAAGCGCTGACCATTGGTATTATTTGGCGCTAGCAACATAGGTTTTTGATAACCTTGCGCTAAAAAATGCTCTAGAGTTTGTTGTACTTCATGCTCAGGATTAAGCGCAAAAAAGTAGTGTTGCAGAGAGGTTCGTTCGCCATCAAAGGTATTTAAATGTAATGTGGGTATATCGAGTAATGTATTGGTATTAGCGAGCTTATCTATATTGGCTTTTAATAGCGGGCCAATAACAAAGTCCGGTTGTAATTGTGTTATCTGTGCACCCAACGCTTCGGTTTCGGTATTTTCATCAATAAACAGCGTTTCGCTAATCTCTTTTTTATCAAGCGCAGCCAGTATGCCTGCTTTTAATGCATCCCCTAAGCGCTTGTTAGCACCTGACTGAGGTAATAGCACAACTAAGCGTTCAATATTTAGTGGTGCTAATTCATTGGCGTAGGTATCTTGTTTTGGTAGAACATTGGTACCAGGGTGCCCAAGGTAACGGCGGCGCCAATTATTAATCGCTTGGTCTAAATCAACAGAGCTGTTGGCATAAACCTGATGATACAAAGCTAAGTTAACCCAGCCTTGTTGAATAACCGAGCCACGGTTAAATCGCTCTAATGCATACGAAGAAAGCTGCTTTAAATTATGCCAAAGTGCGTCATTAAGTTTAGGGATAGAAATATTATTTTTTGCTACCGATTCAGAGGCAGCAAAAAAGTAAGGGGCTGCACGTTTTGGTAAGTCTTGCGACGCAAAAATGCTGGCAGTTAAAAATTGGTGCCAAGCAAAATGTTCAGGTTGCTTAAGTTGCCCCTCTAGCGTGTTTAGTACCTCAAGTGCTTGCTGATTTTTATTTTGCTCTTTTTGCGCAAAGGCAATGTATAAACGATTTTGAATTTGATCAACACTGGCGGTAAGTGCAAGTTCAGTGCATATTTTTTCGAGTAGTGGCCAGTTTTCTTCTGTAATTGCGCTATCACGAGCACTATAAAGTAGCTGGATTTTATCAGCGCCATAGCGGTTTTGCGCTAATTGGTAAATAGATTGCGCATTCAGTGCTTCATTTTTCAGCGTATTGGCACTGTTACTTAAGTTATCGCTGGTTTTAGTTGGTTTTTCGGTTGTGCTACACGCCGATAACCCTGACAATATAATTAATAGACTAACTAGTTTAAGTCGCACAATGATTTCCCATACGTTAACGCGATTTGCTTATATTACTGACTGACGCAGGAGACCTCAATGTTAAATGAGGAGAATTCACAGAAAATTGGCACTCTTTACGTTGTTGCCACCCCAATCGGCAATTATGACGACTTAAGTCAGCGTGCAATCGCGACATTATCGCAGGTTGACTTAATCGCGGCTGAAGACACTCGCCATACTGGTAAGCTACTTAGCCACTTTGGTATTAAGGCTAAAACCTTTGCGTTACATGACCATAATGAAAAGCAAAAAGCGCAGCAAATTATCGACCAACTTAATCAAGGGTTAAATATTGCATTAGTTTCTGATGCAGGCACACCCCTGATCAGTGATCCTGGTTATGCGGTGGTTAATTTATGTCGTGAGCAGGGCGCAAGTGTAACACCCGTACCTGGTGCATGTGCTGCTATTACGGCGGTATGTTGTTCTGGGTTACCTACTGACCGTTTTCAATTTATTGGTTTTACACCTGCTAAAAGTAAAGCGCGCCAAGACTTTTTTATAGATGCGGTTAACTCAAGTATTACCAGTATTATGTATGAGAGTACCCACCGTATTATGGCAAGCCTTGACGATTTAGAAGCAGCGCTAGGTAGTGAGCAGCAGGTGGTATTTGCCAAAGAGCTAACTAAAACTTTTGAAACCTTTTTTAATGGCACAGTGAGTGAGTTAAAGCAGTTTTTAACTGACGATCCTACCAAGCAACGCGGTGAAATAGTACTCATGCTGCCGGGTAAAGCTAAGGTAGTTGACGATATTCCGCCAGAAGCCCGTAAAATGTTAGCGTTACTTGAAAACGAAATGCCAATGAAAAAAGCGTGTGGTGTAGTAGCCGATTACTTCGGCATGAAGAAAAACGCGTTGTATAAAACAATTATTGAAGAAAAACAGTAAATGTTTACTGCGTAGTGTTGTGCTCTCATGTATACTGCGCGCCGAGTTAGCCAAGATAATCGCTGCCTGTGACGAAAATGATCAGGGGGAGGAAAGTCCGGGCTCCATAGGGCAGAGTGCCAGTTAACGGCTGGGGGGCGTGAGCCCACGACAAGTGCAGCAGAGAGAAGACCGCCAATCTTCGGATTGGTAAGGGTGAAAGGGTGCGGTAAGAGCGCACCGGGCCGCTAGTAATAGTCGGTTGCAAGGTAAACTCCACTCGGAGCAAGACCAAATAGGGTTCCTTATGGCGTGGCCCACGTTGGAACCGGGTAGGTTGCTTGAGCCATAGAGCGATTTATGGCCTAGACGAATGATTATCACTTTCTTCGGAAAGGACAGAACCCGGCTTATATGGCTAACTCACTCATTCAATAAAAAAGCCCGCAGTTAACGCTGCGGGCTTTTTTGTGTTTGGAATAAGCTGTCAGGTTGCAGACGGGAGACGGGTTGCGGGCTTAAAACCTAACCCCTAACCCCTAACCCCTAATCCCTTGAACCTAAACCCGCTGCTACGGATATAAAAACCTTGCGATATTAACCTTAAGGTTTTTAAATACCTTGAACCTTGAACCTTGAACCTTGAACCTTGAACCTTGAACCTTGAACCTTGAACCTCGAACCGATCTATATAATATTTTTACCCTGCTCCGGATCGCGCGATTCACCGGCTTGCTCGCGAATATCATCCGTATCACTGCTTACATCATCAATACTGTGTTCATGCTCTGTGGTTTTATGTTTTTGAGTATGTGGTTTCTCTTTAGTTTTTTCTGTTGTCTCTGTTTTAGCTTCGCTTGCTGTGGGGTAAATATCTTCACCTTGGCTATTGAGTAATACACGCTCTCTAGCATCGTCAGGCATACTTATATTATGTTGCGTAAAACTGTTAATTAACTCTCGCATTAGCTGTGAGGCTACTTTAACAATGCTGTATTGTTCGCCGTTGACCCAAAAGTAAACAGTAAAATTGATAGTGGCGGAGCCTAAGTTATCAACCAATACTTGGGGAGGTGGATCGCTAAGCACGGAGTTTTGATTTTTTATAACGCTAATAGCAAGACTTTGTGCGCCGCGAATGTCATTATCGTAGCCAATACCGATTGTGAAATGACCGCGCATCTTTGGATTAGCGGTTAAGTTTTTAATGGTATTTTTATACACAGTCGCATTGGGTATTTGAATATGATTGCCATCGTAGTCAACTAAAGTGGTTGCTCTTGCAGTTACTTTTTTAACAATGCCTATTCTACCATCTACTTCTATTACATCATCAATTTTAAATGGACGTTGTACACTCAAAAGTAAACTGGCAATAAAGTTCTCAGCAATATCTCGAAAGGCAAACCCTAAAATAAGCCCTATTAACCCGGTGCCACTCATAATAGCGACCGCGAATTCAGTCAAGCCAGCCAAACGTAAGAAAAGGTAAAACCCGAGTAAAATAATTAAGGTACTAATACCACGCCTAGCAACTAGGTGTACTAATTTACTGTTGGTCATGTAAGTAACGGGCTTTATTAACAAGCGTGATAATGGGGTGGCGATTAAATAACTAATCACCAAAATAATAATACCTAAAAGCAAAGTGGGCAGTAATTGCACGAATGAGTGTAGTAATTGCACGCTTTGCTCTTTTAAAAAGTCCCATGAAACCGAGTTTGGTTGAACAGTGTCGATTGCAGGAATAGATGCGTTATTAGCGAGTGTTGCAATTAAAGCGCTGAGCATAGGAGCCATCCGTGTTGGGTTGAGTTAATTAGGGTCTTTGTAAAACAATAGCAGCAAGTTTAATACCAAGGGGTATTTGTTTGGCAAACATCTTGCAATTAATTGGGAAAAGGGAGTTAGCTATGAGTGACTTTAAGCGTGGCCAAAGAGCCAAGCAGCCTAACCATATCCCTCTGCGTGGCTGGTGGGATATTGCAAAGCGAATTATAAAACAAATGAGCCGTGATAATTTATCCTTGGTGGCAGCAGGCGTGGCCTTTTATGCACTTCTTGCTATTTTTCCTGCCATTGCGGCGTTGGTGTCTGTGTATGCTTATTTTGCTTCACCGAACGATATTAGTGCGTATTTAAGTCAATTTATGGCGTTATTGCCGCAAAGTACCCAAGAGATTATTTTATCTCAGGTTTCAAGCCTTGCGCAAAAGTCTCAAACTAGTTTAAGTCTTAGCGCGCTGGGCACTTTACTGCTCACTATTTGGAGTAGCTCTAAGGGCAGCCAAGCTTTGATCACCGCGTGTAATATTAGTTATCACGAATACGAAAAGCGTTCATTTTTTAAGGCGCAACTTGTACGTTTATTATTTTCAGTGGGCGCGATTGTGGTGGCGGTTATAGCATTGGTAATTATCGGTATATTACCGTTAGCACTTAACCTGTTAGGAATAAAAGAGAGTATTGATTTTTTAATCATGCTTATCTCATGGCCATTACTGGCACTAACCTTTAACTTTGCATTATTAATTTTATATCGTTACGCGCCTCACAGAAAAGCAGCTAAGTGGCGCTGGGTTACCGTAGGCTCATTCACTGCTACAGTATTATGGATTGTGGCATCTTTTGGCTTTTCATTTTATGTATCTCATTTTGCCAGTTACAACGAAACATATGGCTCTTTAGGTGGGGTGGTTATTATGCTTATGTGGCTGTTTATTACCGCTTATATCGTTATTTTGGGAGCCTCAATCAATGCTGCCTTAGAGCAGCAAACAGCGCAAGACAGCACGATAGGCCCAGATAAAAAAAGAGGGCAGCGAGGCGCATATGTTGCAGACCACCTCGATACTAAATAATCTGAACTCTGGATAATAAATCTATCTCAAGCAGCTATTTTAAGCACAATTACGTTGAATTTACTTGCAACAGACCTTAGTTATTAACGCGTAAGCTCGCCTTGTTTTCATTTAAAATCTCTGGCTATACCCGATTACCATCTTTTATATATTTAACTAAGCGTCAATTGCCGTTAGCTGAGCCATGCTTGGCATTTGTGCATGGATTATTTGCTATTTATATTTGTTTAGTTAATTAAATAAATATTATAATGCAAATGGTTATCATTTTTAGTTTTGTTACCGTGCTTGGTTATATGGTGGCAGCATAACGTTTCAGGTTTGGAGGAAGTGTAATTTGGTTTCTATATGGTGGGACTAAGCTGCATTGATAAGGCAAATAATAATGAATAAAAAACACACTTTTACAGCAACTAAGCGACGCCATATTCTGGCTTGTTTACTTGCGTTAATTACGGCTGTGGTGATGATCCCAGGCATGACTACCTACTTACCTTTCGCTATGGAAGAGCAAATATTAATACCGATAATGCTTTTTCCTTTTATTTGGACTGCGTTATTTATATACGCTTACATGGCTAAAAGCGCATGGCAGCCTTTTATTGTTATGTTAGTTATTTTGTTAAGCCATGCAGGGCTTAGTTTTATGGCTTTACAAGGAGGACAGGGATGAGATCTATTTCACTAAAAAAGCTATTTTTACTGCATAGTTGGGTTGGTATTATTACAGGTATTTTGCTCTTTATTGTTTGCTTTACCGGTGCGTTAGCTGTACTTAGCCGCCCAGAACTAAAAATTTGGGCCAACCCAGAGTTACATCAATTGGATACAGTGCCAAGTGAAAAGGTGATGACGTTAATTAACCATTATCACCAACAAGTACCAAAAGAGTTTGGTAAAAATATCCACGTGTATTTACCAACGGGGCATAATACGCATTTATTGACAATTTTATTTGAATCTCACGATGGCGATGAAAATTATGACGAAGAGGCTGCTTATGCTTACCAATTTGACCCTCGTAATTTTAATTTGATAAACCAATATTATGGTGCTGCAGATTATTTTTATGAGCACCGTAAAACTGATGCGCCATCGTTTATTGGGCATTTTCATGCTGACCTACACTTAGGCAGACCAATAGGGCTTATTCTTACTGGCTTTTTAGGTTTAACTTTATTGGTATCTGTTGTGACGGGCTTATTTATTCACCGCCAAATAATAAAAGAGCTATTTACATTTAGACGTAAAAAAGGTCTTGATGTGGTAGTGAACGATACACACAAAGTGATGGGTATTTGGGGAAGCGTTTTTCATGCCATCATCGGCTTTACAGGAGCTTTTTTAGGTCTTGCAACCGTTATACTACTTCCCGCCGCCGCTTTTGTGAGTTTTGGTGGAGATCAAGATAAGTTGGTGGAAAAATTTACCGCGATGCCTGAAACCATTGTTTCTAATAATTACCAAGCAACAGCAATAGATACTATTTTGCTTGATGCCCAAACACGTTACCCAAAAGCGAAAGTTATTGATTTAACTGTTATGGCGCATAATGATGCGAATGCTCAAGTTTACTTACGTCTTATTGGCGGCGATGCAGTTGCATCACAATTACTGCAATACAGCGGAGATGGTAAGTTTAGTAAATCAATGAGTAGCTTTGGTGACATTCCTGGCCCTGCTATTAAAGTACTTGAATTATTATTCCCGCTTCATTTTGGTAATTTTGCGGGCGTTTTTGTAAAGTTAGTTTGGGCACTCCTTGGTTTAACTACTGCATTATTACCACTTTCTGGAATTATGATGTGGTTAACCAAGCGCACAAGGGGTAGTAATCCGACTCTTTCTGAAGTGGCTTATCAACGATGGAATAGGGTTATTATCGGTAGCTGTGGAGGCTTAGTATTGGCTACTGCCATATTATTCCCTTTGCAAGTATTACTTAATAACTTCATCCCAGTACAATTGCACAATGGCTACTTCGGACCTTTATTTTTTCTTTCGTGGCTAGTTTGGTGTTTATTTGCAGTGTTACCGATTAATTATTATCGTTATTTGCAAGTCACACTGCTTATAACTGGTGGTGCATGCATGTCTGTGTTGCCTTTAAACATGTTACTGTCGTCAAGCCATGCTTTTAGTTCAAATAACACCCTAGTTACTGTTGTTGATATTAGTTTTTTATTTATTGGTGGCTTAATAATCTATGTAAGTCAGCGGCTCATGGCTAAGCGACAAATACTAATAAAGCCAACAACACAAGAGGTGACTATATGACAGTTATTTATCTAATACTTGGATGTGGATTGTTAGTTGTAAGTAGCTTATTACTAAGACTGATGCGCCCAGCAAGCACTTGGCTAAGTCTCGTTGTGTTTATTGGTGCACTTATCTGTTTTATAGCTGAGTATGGAAGTATTGCAGGTTCTTTTGTTAGTATTGCTTCGGCTTTATTGATAAATTTAATGGTTGCTTTTGTATTCGGTAAATCTATTTCAGTGCGCTAAATTATAGCATTAACATTCTGAAATAAGGGGCAGTTTTGTACCCGCGCTATAATTGAGCGAGCGTATTAACTGCCTTTAGTTTAAATTAATCACTTGGTCTGTTTTTATCAGCTGCATAAACGAGGTTTTGTGCAACGGCTTTGAAAACAAATAGCCTTGGCCATAATCACAACCAGCCTCAAGTAATAAATCCATTTGTAATTTTGTTTCTATGCCTTCGGCAATTACTTTTAAACCAAGCTGATGAGCCATCATAATAATTGCTTCACATAAGGCCAGCTCCTGGCTGTCTTTTTGAATATTATCAACAAAGCGTTTATCAATTTTTAGGTAGTCGGTATCCATTTCTTGTAAGTAAGCAAGCGATGAGTAACCCGTACCAAAATCATCGAGTGCTAATTGCATCCCAGATTTAACTAAGGCTTTTAAGCGGCTTTGGGTCAGCTCTTCAGGATTAACCATCAAGCCTTCAGTAATTTCTGCCACAATGCTCGATGCAGGTAAGTTTGCTGTCTCAAGCATGCCATACCAATCGTCTATACCACTGTCTGTGGTTGCGAGCTGCACCGGCGATACGTTAATACTAATTTGAAATTCATCTTGAATGTGTTTTTTAATATCATTAAGTGTTTGCAGTGCTTCAGTAAATACAAATTGACCGAGCGCATTTATTTGTCTGGTTTCTTCAGCTAAGGGAATAAAGTCAGCTGGGCTGATCAGCCCTTTTTCTGGGTGTTGCCATCGAATAAGCCCTTCGGCTTTATGAACGTGTAAATCATCAAGGGATACAATAGGCTGATAATATAACTCAAATTGCTCTAGCTCTATGGCTGAGCGAAGCTCTTTGAGCAACTGCATTCTTGCATTTGCATCTTCACGCATATCATGTGAGAAAAATTCAAAGTCATTTCGGCCGCTATTTTTTGCCTTATACATAGCTTGATCTGCGGCTTTAAGCAGTTGCTCTGGGTTTTGGCCATCATCTGGCGCGCAGGCAATACCAATGCTGGCACTGATATACACTTTTTCTTCTTCAATAAAAATAGTAGACGCAAGGCTGAGTAGCAGTGATTTTGCTATTTTTTTGATATTATCGCTACCGCGTAAGTCACTAAATACAATAACAAATTCATCGCCACCAATACGCGCTACAAAGTCAGCTTCTTTTGCTGTTTGCACAATTCGCTCAGATACCAACTTAAGTAACCTATCGCCATAATGATGGCCTAACGTATCATTAATATCTTTAAAGTGATCAATATCTAACAGCATAATAACCAGTTTTTGGTCGTGGTTGTTTACGCTCGTAAATCGTTTGTTCAACCGCTCTTTAAGTTCTAGTCGATTAGGTAAGTCGGTTAAATGATCAAAATGAGCTTGTCGCCAAATTAGCTCGTCTGCTTGTTTTTTCTCGGTTAGATCGGTAAAAATAGCAATACGACTAGTTGGGGCTTTATTTTTATCGTAAATAGTATCTATGGTTAACCATTCAACATACAGCTCGCCATTTTTACGACGATTGGTTATTTCACCTTGCCAGCGGCCAGTTTTATTTATTGATTGCCACATGTAGTCATAAAACTCTTTATCATGTTTACCCGATGATAAAATACCCACCGTTTTATTGAGTACTTCTTTTCGAGAATACAAGGTCGTTTTACAAAACGAAGGGTTCACGTCATAAATAATGCCATTTTCATCCGTGATTGCCATACCTTCACTGCTGTTGTTGTAAACTAATGACGCTAAATGCAAAGATTCTTGGTTTTGCTTTCGTTGCGTGATGTTACTAATAACAATTATAAACTCATCCGCTTTTTTCATTGGGCTGATTTTAGCTTCAAAGAACTGTTCGTTTTGCTTATGTTCAAGCTCAACAGTGACAGGAGCGCTCAGGGTTGTTAAGTACTCTTCTACTTGTTTTAAATTAGCACTAGAGAATAAACACGATAACTTTTTAGGCGGTGTTGAATGGCTATAATTTAACGATTTAATACGTCCACCGGTATCAAGTATATTGCCATTGGCATCTACACGTAAAAAAGCATCGGGTAGCGCATTAAGCAAGCTATTAAGCTCGTCATGTTTATGTTTAAGGCATGCTTCAGCTGTTAAGCGAGTATCGGCCATATATTTAAAACGATGATAGAGTCTATTTAGCTCAGGACTATTGGGCTGCTCGTTGTCATGAGGCATATTACCGGCTGCTAAGCGGTTAACGGCCTGCGTTAAACTTTTAATCGGGTTTAAGATGCTTTTATTAACTAATCGTCTGGCCAATACGGCTAAAAGCAAAATGGTCATTAAAAATCCTAAAACCATTTTTACAAAGTTAATATCTATTTGCTCAAGTGTTTCATCTATTGGTTGAGTAATATAAATAGAGAGCTTATTGTTATTGCCATCACGATAGAGTGTTGTTTGATGGAAAACTCTTCGGATACCATCTTTTCCTTTAAAAATAACACCTGCTTGCAAGTTATGCGCTAAATCGAACTTTTCCAATTTGTTGCCTAGTCTATCGGCTGAAAAAGGGTAGTTAGCTAAAATACTACCGTTAGAGTCAGTAATGACAGCTCTGATTTCTGTCGATAAATTTAAAGTATTAAGTGCCGAGCTCCACCAGTCTAAAGCGATTACGGTCACAATAACGCCTTCAATATCATTGCTTTCATTTAAAATAGGGTAAGCAAAGTTAATACTTTGCGCTTTGAGGCTGCGATCGTGTTGGAAATGGCCAATACTGAACTCTTTACTGGCGAGCGCGTTTTTAAAATAGGGGCGGTCGCTAATATTAATGTTGGTGTCACTAATATTAGAGGTGCAAATTAAATCGCCGTATTTATTTACTATACCAATATTCGCGATATTGCCATTGAGCGCCTTAACATCTAGAACATACGAAGGACAGGTAGAGGGTAAAGACTCAATATCTTTCTGCTTTTTTGCTAAAAATTCAGTCACATGCTTTATATCATCAATCATGTTCTGCTGCTTGATAATTAGATGCTCAGTGATGGATCGTACTTTTTTTTCATGCTCTTCAATAGCCGCGTCACGACTAAACCACAAGGTTACTAAAATGACAGCAGCAACAGGTATGCAAATCAGCATAAGAAGGCGGTAGAGTTGATGTTTTAGTGATGAAGTAAAAATAGTCGTATCCAAATTAGTACAAAGCAGAGTGACGCTAAATAATCCTACTATAAATAACCATTAAAGTACTAAGGTTATATCTAAGATTTTGAAATAAGATGGTGTTGCATATGATTGAAATATATTAATTTACGTATTAAAAACATGATGAAATAATAATTTAATCTCTTATATATTTACATAACAAATAAGGGCATGTTTAACCGCGACGTGAGGTTTGTAACCAAATGGGCTCGATAACTGCTCCTGCGTTATTCTACTGGCTTACATCCATGTAAGAATAACTAAAAACCGAGCAAAGCTTCCGCGTCCCGCTCAAAGCCCTTACCTAAATTCATGTAGGCAACAAAGAGTAAATCGACCCTAGGCAAAAGATGAAAAATAAACAATGTTCTGGCTGCTCATAGTACCTAATATGGGTATTGTGTCAACATCCGTCTTATTCTAAGTTTGATGGTAAATATTTAGTGTCATTATTAATAATTAGTGAGCTTAAGCCCGATGATAAAAGTGAGTAGAGCGATGGTTTTCCTCCTCAACCTCATTGCGGTATCGAAACTTTCATTCATATTTTAAAAGTGTTATTTGAGCATGAAGATTAAATGGGAAACAAAGAAGTGACTTGCTCGGGAGACGTGTAATGGATAAATACCGGTAGCGGTGTTATGCACAGTGAAACGCTACTTGCTGATGCTGAACAAGGCTTACGTGACTTTCAGATTTGGCTCAATATGCCAAGCAATAACAAAATGCGTGAGCCGCAATACCAGAATATCACAGAGCAACCAGTACCGAGTTTGACTAATCAACAAGGAGTTAGCCTAGAGCGGTGGTTGAAGCATTGCATATAAGTGCAAAGTGAAATCTTTGAGCTAAGTTGTAAAGTTAGCATAGGACTCAATAAACATCGGGAGTGCTCATATTATTAGGTGAACCGTTTAATCAGCCAATTGCACAAATAGGCCCGTTTGTGATGATCACTGACGCTGAAATTCGCCAAGCGGTTAGCGATTGTAAAAACGTTTTTTTGGTTCACTGTCGTGATGTATTAATGCAGGAGTGGCTTTTAAGCGAGTAGTTTTAACAACCAACTGTATTTTTTTACTATGTTGGTGTCTCCTTTTGCCGACTCCACAACCACGCCTGCACTAAAAGCACTAACGAGCCCCACTTTTGTTGCGGCAAAACGTTTGGCTCGATATTTTATTGCCGTAAGGTGCTGACGCTTTAGCTCAGATTGTATCGCCACTTCTTTGTGGAGCTGTTGCACTCGAGCGTTCGGTGAATTGATCAAATAATTGATTAACATAATTGTGTATGCCTTATAACTTAAGCAGCTGCTTTAGACTATTTAGCGTCTTAGTAAAACCAATTTTTTTGCTTAGATAAACTGCGTTTCGCCACAGCCAAATTAAGCATAAAATTTGTAGGCTTATCACTACAGTAATGCTCAGCCAAATCGAGCTAAATAAATCAAAAGTAGCAAAGCCTACAATACCTAAAAGTCCCACCCACAATAACACCAAGCCACTGGCAAAACATCCTAGTAAAATAGTGATCAGTGCTAAGGATCTTAGCGATAGCTTCCACTCTGCTATTGCCAGCTGATGTGTCAACTTTCCTTGTTGATGGTAATCATCCTTGAGCTGCGCTGCATAGTCAGCAAGCTTAGCAACATGATCTTGCCAGTCATCCGCATTTGTTGCTGATGATTGCGAATCCGTCGCTTGTGATTCACTTGATGTTAAATCTGGGTTTTGCATGGTATTACTTACGACGAAATAGCGCAGTAACTAACATACCAGCAGCAAATGCCAGACCAGCCGTTGCTAGTGGATTTTCAGATGCGAGTTGACGAGTCTTAGAGGTACATTCTTCTAATTTCTCGCGAGCTGCTAACTGTTTTTCGTTAAGCGTTTCTGCTGAACTGCTTGCTCCTTTACGAACACCATTTTCAGCTACCGCCGCTTTACTCGATAATGCATCTACTGCGTCATGCGCAGCTGATGTTGCCTTATCTGTTAACGGGGCTTCAATCTCTTGTTTTGTATCAATAGGTGCTTTGCTCTTAGTTGCCGTAGCCATAATCAATCCTTAATAGTTTTTTAAAAGTAATTATTAAAGTGCAATGATTAAACCGGTTTTTAAGTTGTTGTTTTATATTTATATTTTAATTTTAACGCTGACTTCTACGTGTTTATTGCTGTAACTATTGCGACTATGGTTTGTAATTTTTACAAACAAAAAAATTGTAATTATTCACTGTTTATTCATTGAGCAAACAAACGCTGCCAAGTAATAAAAAAACCTATGAAAAAAATTTTTATCGGCTGATCAGATTTTTTACTAAACAATTCAACCGCTTTAATCTGAGCCTTATTTTTTCAGGCTTCGCGGGGTGCTAAAGCTGGGTGACTTACTTGACAAAAAGGCTTGTCAAGCCCTAAACTGGAGCACTGTGGTAAAAAGTGGTGTTTAGTGGATCAAACTGGATCGGGTTAATCAAAAAGTTGATTAAAATAATTTTACAATAGGCTTTTTATGTTTCGTGGCGCAAGTTCACTGAGTTTGGATGATAAAGGACGTTTTGCGGTACCAACAAAGTACCGAGACACGCTATTGTCTGAAGATCAGGGAACGGTTATTTGCACAGTTGCACTCAATGAGCCTTGCCTTTGGTTATACCCCCTTGCTGAATGGTTAGAAATAGAAAGCCGTTTAGCAAAAATATCTAATATGAATCCCAGAGCGCGACGGATGCAACGTATGTTGTTAGGTAATGCGACAGAGTATCAGCTTGATAAAAACGGTCGAATTTTGCTGGCGCCTTCTTTGCGCTCACATGCAGAACTTGGCAAAAAAATTATGCTGGTGGGCTTAATGAATAAATTTGAGATTTGGGATGAGGCGCGTTGGCACGAACAAATGCGACAAGACACTGAGCTTGAAAGGCTTGGTGAATTTGAACCGAATGACGATTTAGATAACTTTACCCTCTAGCAGCAAAACAAAAAGGCAAAAAATAGCTAATGACAGCGCAATTTGAACACGTATCCGTATTAATGGACGAAACCATAGATGCACTTGCAATTAAGCCAGACGGCATTTACATGGATGGCACCTTTGGACGTGGCGGGCATTCAGGGCAAATATTAGCGCGCTTGGGCGACGCTGGTCGCTTGCAGGCTATTGATCAAGATCCACAAGCTATAAAGTCAGCAGAAAAGTTTGCCGATGATTCACGTTTTTCGATTGCTCACTCACGGTTCTCAAAGTTATACGAAGTTGCTGAGCAAAACGATCTAATTGGTAAAGTTGATGGCATTTTACTTGATATTGGTGTGTCGTCACCGCAGTTAGATGATGCTGCTCGTGGCTTTAGTTTTATGAAAGACGGCCCGCTTGATATGCGAATGGATCCAAGCACAGGCCGTAGCGCTGCGCAGTGGTTAGCTGAAGCGGAACTAGATGACATTACCCATGTGATCAAAAAGCTAGGTGAAGAAAAGTTTGGTAAGCGCATTGCGCACAAGATATTGGAAGTGCGAGAACATACGCCAATCACTACCACTAAACAGCTCGCAGATTTAGTTGATGAAGCAGTACCTGTTAAAGATAAGTTTAAACATCCTGCAACGCGCACGTTTCAGGCAATTCGTATTTATATCAATAGCGAGTTAGAGGAAATTCAAACCGCACTACAAGCGGCGATTAAAGTTCTTAAGCCGGGTGGTCGCTTAGTTGTTATTTCTTTTCACTCTTTAGAAGATCGCATTGTAAAACAATTTATTAAAAAACAGAGTAAGGGAGAAGCGATACCCAGAGGTCTGCCTTTAACCGACGCACAAATAAATAAAAACCTGACGTTAAAAGCAGTGGGTAAAGCTATTAAACCAAGTGCTGATGAAGTGGCTCGCAATCCACGCTCTCGTAGCTCAGTACTAAGGATTGCACAGAGGTTGGGATGAGTAAAAAAGCGAGTTATCGCCAACCCAATCTATTTATTGAAATAATTAAAGGCCTAGGTGCGAACAAGATCACCTTGGCCTTGTTGGTTGTGATATTCGCGTCAAGTTTGAGCGTGGTGCAGGTAACTCATTTATCTCGTGCGCAATTAATTGAGCAAGATTCGTTACTGCAAGAGCGTGATGAATTGGATTTAGAGTGGCGTTATTTTTTAGTGGAAGAAGAATTTTATTCACAACATGCACGCATTGAAGAAGTGGCAACGTCACAATTAGAAATGAAGCGGCCAACCAGCCAAGATGAGCAGGTAATTATATTACAATGAGAACGCGAGGCAAAAAACCAGTCAACAACCTAATCGCATGGCGCTTTATTTTAGTGTGCGCGGTGATTTTTTTAGTGTTTGTGACTTTGGTATCGCGCGCCGCATATTTGCAAGTAATTGAACCCGATAAGGCTCGCTCCGAAAGTGACAAGCGTACAGTACGTGTTGAAAAATTGCATGTGCAACGCGGTATGATCTTCGATCGTAACGGTAAAGAGTTAGCTGTTAGTGTGCCTGTAGTCAGTGTGTATGCCGATCCTAAAGCTTTGCATAAATCACTAGTGAGCAAAGTACTCAGACAAGCCCGCAAAAATGGTGAAGATCAGCAAACTCTGCGTGAAAATGTCGCTGAGCTAAACAAGCGTACCGCCCTGTATTATAAAAACGATTTGCGCTGGCGTGAACTAGCCGATGTACTGCGTATTGATCCGAGCAAAATTAATACCCGACTACTTGATGATCCTACTCGTCGCTTTGTTTACTTAAAACGCCAAGTTACTCCGGCTGTTGCTAATTACATTGGCGATTTACGCCTGCCGGGTATTCATCTTTTAGATGAATCAAAACGCTATTACCCTGCCGGTGAGGTCAGTGCGCATATCATTGGTTTTACTAATATCGATGGCAAAGGCATTGAAGGCATAGAAAAGCTTTACGAAAATGCACTCACAGGTGAAGAAGGCCGACGTACGATTCGAAAAGATGCCCAAGGACGTGAAGTTGAAGTGCTTGATGAGCGCGAGCGAGTGGAGCCTGAGAGTATTCAACTGAGTATTGATCAGCGTATTCAGGCGATTGCCTACAAAGCGGTTAAATCAGCGGTATTAACTTACAAGGCCACTTCAGGCTCAGCCATGGTGGTTGATGTTAAAACTGGTGAAGTTTTGGCTATGGTAAATAGTCCTTCATTTAATCCTAACAATTTAAGCGGTGCGGCTCCTCATAAGCGTCGTAACCGTGCAATTACCGATTTGTTTGAACCCGGCTCAACTGTTAAGCCTCTAGCCATTTTAGCTGGATTAGACTACGGCACAATCCAACCGGATGACAAAGTTGATACCTACCCAGGCTGGATGCGTTTAGGGGGCAGCTTAGTACAAGATACCCGTAATCATGGTGAAATGACGCTGCGCGAAATTTTAAAATACTCCAGTAATATGGGCGTAACAAAAATAAGCCAAACCGTACCCAAAGACTATTTTGTTGGTCTTTACCAAAAGGTGGGTTTTGGCAGTGATAGTGGTACCGGCATGGTCGGGGAAAGTAGTGGTTTATTTTACCCAAACCGTCGTTGGTCAGATCACGAAATTGCCGCACTTTCGTTTGGTTACAATATTGCCGTGAGTACCGCGCAAATGGCTCGTTTTTACGCCATGTTAGGCGCGGGTGGGGTAAACCGCCCACTCACTGTACTAAAGCAAGACTCTATACCTGAAGGTGAACGTGTTTTTCAGCAACGAGATGTTGAAGCTGTAGTTCATATGATGGAAAGCGTATTTGAAGAAGGTGGTACTGCACGTCGTATTAAAGTTGATGGCTACCGTGCAGCTGGTAAAACAGGTACTTCTAAAAAGGCCGCTGCAGGTGGTTATGGTGACGAATATGTGGGTTATTTTGCGGGCATTGCCCCTGCGAGTAATCCGCGATTAGCCGTTGTGGTATTAATCAACGAGCCCGGTGGAGATGTTTATTACGGTGGCGCAACGGCAGGTCCGGCGTTTGCAGAAATAATCTCTAATTCATTAAGAATTTTAAACGTTGCCCCAGATAAAGACTCGGTGGCATACGTGAAGGGCAAAGATGATGGTGCGTGATTTACACACAATTTTAAAATATTTAGAAATAGATGCAGCACGTTTAATGGTAAACGAGTTGCGTTTAGACAGCCGCGATGTAAAACCTGGTGATGTGTTTGTGGCAATAAAAGGTCATCAGCTTGATGGCGGACAGTTTATTGATAAAGCAATTGAGAATGGTGCCAGTGCAATTATTGCCGACAGACTGTGTGAGTTTGAAAGTGATTTTGAGCCGCTTTATTTAGTCTCAGAATTAAATAAAAAATTGCCTGTTTTAGCGAGTAAATTTTACCAGCAACCGAGCCTAGAATTAGACTTAATTGGTGTAACAGGTACTAATGGTAAGTCGACTACGACAGCAATGATTGCTCATTTAGCACAGTTTTGTCGTACCCAAGCCGCAATTATAGGCACGCTCGGTTATGGCCATCCAGATAAGTTAACACCGCTGCAAAATACTACGCCCTCAAGTGTGGATTTACAGCATATTTTAAGTGACTTAAAAGAGCAGCAACATCGTTTAGTAGCAATGGAAGTATCATCGCATGGTCTAGTGCAGCACCGTGTTGATCAGTGCCATTTCAAAGCGGCGGTATTTACTAACCTATCTCGTGATCATCTAGATTATCATGGTGACATGGATAGTTACGGTGATGCCAAGTTGATGCTGTTTCGTGATTTTGATGCTGCCAATGTCATTCTTAACCAAGATGACGGACAAGCAGAGCAATGGATTGAAAAATATAGCTTTAATAAACTAATTTGTTATGGCCGTAAAAACTTAGCCCCTAAAAACGCTCAGTTTGTGTATTTTTCTGATGTTAGCTATTCGGCAACCGGTATTTCGGCGCAATTAACTACAAGTTGGGGTGATATTGCCATAAAATCACCGTTATATGGTGAATTTAATCTATACAATTTAACCGCTGCTTTAGCCACATTATTAGCGCTAGGTTACCCATTAACGCAATTAGTGGCAGGGTGTGAGTATTTGCAACCTGTAGCAGGCAGAATGCAAGCATTTACAGCGCCAAATATGCCTACTTGCGTAGTTGATTATGCACATACGCCTGATGCACTCGCACTAGCGTTACAAGCGCTGCAACAACATGTACCAGGTGGAGTGAGTTGTGTGTTTGGTTGTGGTGGTGATAGAGATAAAGGTAAACGTGTACTAATGGCACAAGCCGCTGAGCAGTTTGCAGACAAAGTGATCATTACCAGTGACAACCCGCGCTCAGAAGATCCCAATGAAATTATTAATGATGTAGCTGCAGGATTAACACACCCACAAAACGCCCATTTAGAGGCCGACCGGGGTGCTGCGATACAATTTGCTATAGATAACGCAAAAGCCGGTGAGGTTATTTTAATTGCCGGTAAAGGGCATGAAGATTATCAAATTATAGGTAACAAACGCATTGATTTTTGCGACCGCCAATTTGTACAACAACAATTAAAACAAGCAGTAAGAGGGTCTCAAGCATGATCCCAATGGATTTTGATTGGCTAGCTAATGTGCTAGCAACCGATTATCAAGGTGATAATCGTCAAGTAATAAATATAAACACCGATACCCGTACTTTATGTGATGGTGAAGTGTTTTTGGCACTTAAAGGCCCTAACTTTGATGGTCATAAGTTTATTGAGCAAGCAAAACAAAAAGGTGCTATTGGAGTCATTGTCGATCACGCTGTTGATACCGACATTGCTCAATTTGTAGTTGCCGATACCCGTATTGCATTAGGCACAATTGGTACAGCGGTTATGGCGCAAGTTGCACCTAAAACTATCGCTATTACTGGCAGTGTAGGTAAAACCACAGTAAAAGAAATGTGTGCTGCTATTTTATCAAGTAAAGGGGATGTTTTAGCGACTAAAGGCAACTTTAATAATGATATTGGCGTGCCTCTTACCTTATTGAGATTAGAGCCACAGCATCGTTATGCGGTTATTGAACTCGGTGCAAACCATATTGGTGAAATTGCCTACACTACCGCCATGACCAAACCAGATGTTGCGGTAGTATGTAATGTTGCCGCGGCACATTTAGAAGGTTTTGGTAGCCTGCAAGGGGTAGCACAAGCCAAAGGCGAAATTTACGATGGTTTAAAAGACGATGGCATTGCCATTGTTAATTGCGATAGCGAGTTTAGTCAGTATTGGCTTGATAAATTAGCAGCGCGAAAGGTTAAATGTTTTTCTAGCAGTGAAAAACTGGATATTTGGGCTGAGGACATCAGCCTAGATGCACAAGCTCGAGCAAGCTTTATGTTATGTACCAAACAACACAGAGTTCCGGTTACGTTAGCATTGCCAGGCAAGCATAATATTAGCAACGCGCTTATTGCTGCGGCATTAACCAGTGAGTTTGACGTGTCACTTGATGAAATTGCCAGCGCCCTAGCGACCATGGGTGAAGTTAAAGGGCGGGTTAACCTGATTGAAGCTAGTGATTCACTCACCATTATTGATGATACTTATAATGCCAACGTTAAATCGGTAAAAGCGGCGATTGATTTACTTAGCGATATTCAAGGTCATCGTATTTTGGCTCTCGGTGATATGGGGGAGCTTGGTGAAGATGCTCGTAAGTATCATCAAGAAGTGGGCGAATATGCATTAGCGCAAGGCATTGATGAGCTATTTACACTCGGTGTATTAAGTAAGTCAGCAAGTGATGTATTTGAGCTGCCTAATCGTCACTTTTCAAATCGTGAGCAAATGCTGCAGCAAATTCAAAACAGTATTAGCAAAGTAGATAAAAAAATTACCCTTGTCGTGAAAGGATCACGCAGTTCTCGCATGGAGCTTTTAGTAACCGATTTAGTTAATGGCCACCAACAAGCCATCAATGGAGTATCATAATGTTAGTTTGGCTGGCTGAGTATTTAACTCAATATTATAGTGGCTTTAATGTTTTTTCGTATTTAACTCTACGTGCCATTTTAGGTATTTTGACCGCGTTAATTATGTCGCTTTATTTGGGGCCAAAGTTAATTCGTGGTTTACAGCGCATGCAAATTGGACAAACAGTACGTGATGATGGTCCGCAATCGCATTTATCTAAATCGGGTACACCGACCATGGGTGGCTTACTTATTTTAGCGGCAATATTCACCAGCACTCTATTGTGGGCTGATTTGTCTAATAAATACGTATGGGCCACATTGTTTGTGATTGGCTCATTAGGGATTGTTGGCTTTATTGACGATTACCGTAAGGTGATCCGTAAAGACCCCAAAGGACTGATTGCTAAGTGGAAGTATTTTTGGCAATCAGTTATTGCATTGGTTGTAGCTACTGCACTTTATATGACCAGTACCCAAGCGACAGAAACATCTCTTGTTGTGCCATTTTTTAAAGATGTACTTCCACAGCTAGGGCTGTTTTATATCGTAATCACGTATTTTGCATTAGTGGGCACCTCAAACGCGGTAAACTTAACCGACGGACTAGATGGCTTAGCTATTGTGCCAACAATTTTAGTGGCTGCAGCGCTGGCTATTATTGCTTATTTAACCGGTAATATTAACTTTTCAGCTTATTTACATATTCCGCATTTGCCACTTGCCAGTGAATTGGTAGTGGTGTGTACCGCTATTGTGGGTGCAGGGTTAGGCTTTTTATGGTTTAACACCTACCCAGCACAAGTGTTTATGGGCGATGTAGGCTCGTTAGCTCTAGGTGGTGCATTAGGTATTATTGCTGTGCTGGTTCGCCAAGAGTTATTACTTATTATTATGGGGGGCGTGTTTGTAATGGAAGCGCTGTCGGTAATTTTACAAGTTGGCTCTTATAAATTACGCGGCCAACGTATTTTTAAAATGGCGCCGATTCACCATCACTACGAACTTAAAGGATGGCCAGAGCCACGCGTTATTGTGCGCTTTTGGATAATTTCTATTGTGCTGGTGCTCGCTGGCCTTGCGACATTAAAGATCCGATAAATGCAGTATTTAAACGAGATAAAAAATAAACAAATAACAGTGCTCGGGCTCGGTGTAACCGGTCTGGGCATTGTGCGCTTTTTATTATCTCAAGGAATACAGCCCAATGTAGTCGATAGCCGAGAAAATCCTCCCGGTGTTGATTGGCTCAAGCAACATGCCGCTAATCTAAATACTCACTTTGGTGATTTAAATAACGCGGCGCTCAGTGCTTGCGATATGATCATTATTAGTCCTGGACTAAGTTTAAAAACCTCTGCGGTTGCACAGGCAATGAATGCAGGTGTAGAAATAATTGGTGATGTTGAGTTATTTGCCCGCATTAACACTAAACCAGTTGTTGCGGTAACAGGTTCAAACGGTAAATCAACGGTAGTAACCCTTGCTTACGAAGTATTAAAAACCGCAGGTTATAAAGTAGCACTGGGCGGCAATATTGGCACAGCTGTACTGGATTTACTTGACGGTGATTTTGATGTGTTTGTATTGGAGCTGTCGAGTTTTCAGCTTGATACCACTGACAGCTTAAAAGCCAGCAGTGCAACTGTGCTTAATATTTCAGAAGATCATCTCGATCGCTATGATAATTATCAAGCTTATATAGATTCAAAATTAAGTATTTATAACGGCGCTGAACTTTTAGTTATTAATGCTGACGATAGACAAACACACCCAATGAGTCGCACGTTAGCATCACAAGTTAGCTTTGGAGAAGCACAAGGCGATTACCACTTAGCACAGCATAATAACGAAGCGTACTTTATGGTAAAGGGCGAAGCTTATTTACCAGTAAGTACCTTAGCTGTTGTTGGTAAGCATAACTATTTAAACACATTGGCAGTAATGGCGTTACTCAGTCCGTTTGAAATAACTAAAGCGCATTATAAAACTGCATTATCTCAATTTAATGGATTGGCACATCGTTGTCAGTTTGTGGGTGAGCTTAATAGCGTTAAGTATTTCAATGACTCTAAAGCCACTAATGTAGGCGCAACAATAGCGGCCATTGATAGTTTAGCGGGTAAGCAACAAAACTTAGTGGTTATTGCTGGTGGTGATGCCAAAGGCGCGGATTTAGAGGCACTTAAACCTTATGTTGAGCAACACGTTAAAGCCCTCATTTGCTTTGGTAAAGATGCAAAAGAGTTAGTGGCACTAACTGCTAAAGGTCATTTAACCACTAACATGTCTGAAGCTGTGGCGCTTGCTAAACAATTAAGTACGTCAGGCGATACGGTTTTATTAGCCCCAGCCTGCGCCAGTATAGATATGTACAACAACTATATGCAGCGCGGCGATGATTTTGTGCATTGTGTATTGCAGGAGCTGCCATGATAGCTTTTGCGGATATTAAAGAGGCATTTACTCCTAAACCTTCGGCGCAGCTTTATGATGTGCCGCTCCTTTATTGCATGCTAATGCTAATAGGGGTGGGCTTTGTGATGGTAACCAGTGCTTCAATGCCGACGGCCGATAGGCTGTTTGGCAACATTTATCATTTTACTATCCGCCACGGTATTTTTTTAGGGCTCTCGTTTTGTTTATTTTGCATAAGTACTCAAGTACCTATGTCGTGGTGGAAAAAAGCTAACCCCTACTTATTACTAATCGGCTTAGTGTTGTTATTGGTGGTGCTAATTGTGGGGCGAGAAGTGAATGGTTCTACCCGTTGGATACCTATAGGACCGTTTAATATTCAAGCCTCCGAGCTCGCTAAGTTATTCTTTTTTAGTTATATCGCTGGCTATTTAGTGCGTAAGCGCAGTGAAGTACAAGAAAACATTAAAGGCTTTGCAAAACCTATTGCGGTATTTGCCGTTTATGCAGCGCTTATTTTAATGCAGCCAGATTTAGGAACCGTGGTGGTGATGTTTGTTACTACGGTTGGTTTATTGTTTTTAGCCGGTGCCAAGCTTTGGCAATTTTTTGCACTTATTTTAACCGGTATTGCGTTGGTGGTTGGGTTGATTGTGTTTGAGCCCTATCGTATGGCGCGTGTGGTGGGTTTTTTAGAGCCTTGGGACGACCCTTTTGGTAAAGGTTATCAATTAGTGCAATCACTGATGGCTTATAGCCAAGGTGATTGGTTTGGCCAAGGCTTAGGTAATAGCGTACAAAAATTACAATATTTACCGGAAGCACACACCGATTTTATTTTTGCCGTGATTGCTGAAGAACTCGGTTTTATGGGCGTATTGAGTATTTTAATGGTATTAGGAACATTAGTATTTAGAGCGCTACTAATTGGCCAAAATGCGCTTAAAAACGGTAAAGAATATGAAGGCTATTTAGCTTTAGCTATCGGTATTTGGTTTGCATTTCAAACTATGGTTAATGTAGGCGCCAGTGCCGGTATATTACCAACCAAAGGACTAACCCTACCGTTTATTTCCTATGGTGGCTCAAGTTTATTAATGATGACCATAGCCACTGGTATTTTATTACGGGTAGATTTTGAAACGAAGATGGCAACTAAACAGGCCACGTCGGGGGGAGCTAAACGATGAGTAAAAAAATAGTCGTTGTAGCAGGGGGCACAGGTGGACATATTTTCCCGGGGATTGCGGTTGCTGATTATCTCAAACAACAAGGTTGGCAAGTTAGCTGGATAGGCACTCCTGATAGAATGGAAGCCAGTGTCGTGCCCAAGCACAACATAGAAATTGATTTTATTGATGTAAAAGGCGTGCGAGGTAATGGTTTAAAACGCCTCATTAAAGCGCCATTCATGGTTATTAATGCAATATTGCAGGCGCGTAAAGTATTAAAACAACAACGCCCTGACGTTGTTTTAGCTATGGGCGGCTACGTGACAGGCCCTACGGGTATTGCGGCAAAAAGTCTCGGTATCCCTTTGGTAATTCATGAGCAAAACGCCGTAGCTGGTATGAGCAATAAATGGCTAGCGAAATTTGCGAATCGCGTATTAGCTGCATTTCCAAGTGCTTTTGCCAGTGGTAAAGCTGAGCTGGTGGGTAACCCTGTGCGTCAGAGTGTAGTTGATATACCTAAGCGGG
Organism: Pseudoalteromonas sp. 3J6; assembly: GCF_903995135.1. Taxonomy (GTDB): domain Bacteria; phylum Pseudomonadota; class Gammaproteobacteria; order Enterobacterales; family Alteromonadaceae; genus Pseudoalteromonas. Next base: position 1,458,975 of record NZ_LR877185.1, read on the forward strand.
AAATATCAAGTCCAATTAATATGCTTGTAGTGGGTGGCTCACTAGGTGCGCAAGTACTTAACCAAACACTGCCTGAAGCATTTAAGCGCTTAAATGATACCTGTGCCATTAATGTTTGGCACCAAACTGGTAAAGGCCATTTTGCTAGTGTGAGCGAAAGTTACCAGCAGCAACAAATGGGCGATGAACAAGTAACTGTTGCTGAATTTATTGATGATATGGATACCGCTTATAGCTGGGCCGATATTGTGATTTGTCGCGCCGGAGCGCTAACGGTTAGTGAAATTGCTGCAGCAGGTAAAATGGCGGTATTTGTACCGTTTCCACATGCGGTTGATGATCACCAAACAGCAAATGCACAGTATTTAGTAATGGCAGAAGGGGCATTATTAATGCCACAGGGGCAATTTAATCAGCGCAGCATTGTTGAACTTTTAAGTCCCTATTTAGCCGAACCTTTATTAATAACTAAAATGGCTGCTAAAGCAAAGCAGCAGGCTATTTTAGATGCCACAGCCAGCGTCGCTATGCACTGTGAGCAAGTAACAAATAAGAGAATATAAGTGAAACAGACATTAGCAAAAGAAAAATATACACGCCCTGCGATGCGCCGCATTGAAACTATTCACTTTGTAGGAATAGGTGGTGCAGGTATGGGCGGTATTGCAGAAGTATTGGCTTTTGAAGGTTACCGTATTACCGGCTCAGATATAGCGCATAGCGCCATGACCGAGCGTTTAATTCAAGCGGGCGCTGAAGTATTTATTGGCCATCATGAAAATAATGTAAAAGACGCTAATGTGGTGGTGGTTTCAAGTGCAATTGATAAAACAAACCCTGAAATTCAAGCCGCGCAAGCTGCGCGTATTCCGGTGGTTCGCCGTGCAGAAATGTTAGCTGAGCTGATGCGTTTTCGTCATGGTATTGCTATTGCCGGTACCCATGGCAAAACCACAACAACCAGTTTAATTGCCAGTATTTATGCACAAGCAGGGCTCGATCCAACCTTTATTATTGGCGGTTTATTAAATAGTGCTGGCAGCAATGCTAAAGTAGGCAAAAGCGACTTTTTAATCGCTGAAGCGGATGAAAGCGATGCTTCATTTTTGCATTTACAACCTATGGTATCGGTGATTACTAATATTGAAGAAGATCACATGGAAACTTACGGCGGCAGCTTAGAAAAAATGAAAGATACTTATGTTGAATTCATTCATAACCTGCCGTTTTACGGGCTAGCTGTAGTGTGTATAGATTCAGACGTTGCCGCAGAATTAATACCTCGCTTTGGTCGTCCGGTGATCACTTATGGTGAATCGCAAGATGCTGACTATCGAATGAGTGAATTTAGCCAAACAGCCAATACATGCCAATTTACTGTTACTAATAAACAAGGCGAGAGTTTAACCGCTAAGTTAAATATGCCAGGTAAACACAATGCCCTAAATGCAACCGCAGCGATTGCGGTGGCAAAAGATCAAAACATAGCTAATCATGCAATTTTAGCGGCATTAGATACTTTTGAAGGCATTGGCCGTCGTTTTCAGCATTATGGTGAATTTGAAAACGAATGCGGTACTGTGATGTTAGTAGATGACTATGGTCATCACCCATCAGAAGTGGCAGCTACCATCACCGCAGCGCGAGAAGGCTGGCCTGATAAGCGTTTAGTGATGGTTTATCAGCCGCATCGCTATACCCGTACTCGCGATTTATACGAAGATTTTGTGAAAGTACTCGCCGAGGTTGATCAGTTGCTATTGCTTGATGTTTACAGTGCAGGCGAAGAGCCGATTGTGGGCGCTGATAGTAAGAGTTTATGCCGTAGTTTACGCCAGCGTGGCAAAGAGCCATTGCATGTGGCTTCAAGCTCAGAGCTTGCAGGTGTACTTGCTAACTGCCTGCAAAATAATGATTTAGTACTTACGCAAGGTGCAGGTAACATAGGTCAGTTAGTTAAAAACTTAGCAGCAACAAATATGTCGATAGAAAAATTAAAGCAAGGTGAAGTATGACACAGGTAAGTTCCCAGTTTGGTAAAGTAGCGGTGCTGCTAGGTGGAAACTCAGCAGAGCGCGACGTGTCATTAAAATCTGGTCAAGCAGTCCTTAATGCACTTCTTGCCTGTGGCATTGATGCGATTGCGTTTGACCCTCAAAATCGTTCTTTGTGGGAATTAAAAGACTTAAATGTTGATCGCGTTTTTATTGCGCTGCATGGTCGAGGTGGTGAAGATGGCACAGTACAAGGTGCTTTAGAGTTTATGAACTTGCCTTACACCGGCAGTAATGTACTGGGTTCAGCATTAGCAATGGATAAAATTCGTTGTAAGCACTTGTTTAAATCGGCAGGCTTAAGCACAGCACCTTATGCGGTAGTTGATGCTAAAAAAGGCTTTGATGCTAAAGCAATTATCGATGAATTTAAAAAAGTGATGGTAAAACCATCGCACGAAGGCTCAAGTATTGGTATGGCACAAGCAAGCTCTGCAGAAGAGCTTGAAGATGCGCTCAGCAATGCATTTAAGTTCGACAGCCAAGTATTGGTAGAGCAGTGGATCTCGGGGCGCGAATTTACAATTACGGTGCTTGGTGATGAAGTACAACCTGTGATTGAAATGAGCACGCCAAATGGTTTTTATGACTACCAAGCTAAATATCAGTCAAGTACGACACAATATCATTGTCCTGCTGATTTATCACAACCGGATACCCAAAAACTACAAGCAATGGCACTAGATGCGTTTGATTTGGTGGGTGCAAGTGGCTGGGGTCGCGTCGATGCAATGCAAGATCAGCAAGGCCAATTTTACTTGTTGGAAGTAAATACAGTGCCAGGCATGACAGAAAAATCATTGGTGCCAATGGCTGCAAAAGCCAATGGGGCAAGTTTTGAGCAATTAGTTGTTCGCATTTTGGAGCAAACCCTTTAATATGCATCCCTTTTTAGAGAAAGCGCAGCAACTAAAACAGCAACTTAACTGGTCGCTGATTTTTGGAGTGAGCTTTTTTCTGGCTGTGGTGATTGGGTTAATTGAAATAACCAATGGGGTTTCCCATTGGTTAGTTGCAAATAAAGATGCGCAAATTAAGCATCTAACGGTGTTGGGGGGTCCCAAATACACTGATGAAAAAGCAATAACTACCGCGATAAAAAAAGCGGATTTAAGTAGCTTTTTTGAGTTAAACGTAAAGCATGTTCAGCATTTAGTGCAAGAACTACCTTGGGTTGCAACGGTATCGGTAAGAAAGCAATGGCCTGATACTATCCAAGTTTACGTGGTAGAGCATCAAGCAGTCGCTCACTGGAACAGTGATTTATTGATTAACCAAAGCGGCGATGCGTTTGAGGCTAAAAGTGATAAGTTAAGTGCCACATTACCCCAGTTATATGGGCCAGAAGGCAGTGAAAAAGAAGCATGGGTAGCGTTTAAACAGTTTGATGAAATGCTTAAAGTAAATGCACTAACGCTCACTAGCCTTGCGCTATCTGAGCGGTTTTCGTGGCAACTTTGGTTAGATAATGGCGTGCGTTTAAATTTAGGGCGCAAGGATAAAGCCAAGCGTGTACAGCGTTTTATAGACGTTTATTCACGCATAGAACAACGTGCTGATGCACAGATAGATGCAATTGATTTACGCTACGATACCGGCCTTGCAGTGAGCTATAAGCCAATGCAAGAACAGCAATTATAATAAAGAGTAAGGCATGACTAAGTCAGCAGAAAGAAACCTAGTGATTGGATTAGACGTAGGCACTTCGAAAGTAGTGGCCACGGTCGGTGAAATCACCACAGATAACAAGCTCAGCATTGTTGGCGTGGGGAGCCAAGTATCTTATGGAATGGATAAAGGCGGCGTTAATGATTTAAATTTAGTGTCTGAGTCTATTCGCCGCGCAATTGATGAAGCTGAATTGATGGCTGATTGTCGTATTAGCTCGGTTTATTTGGGTATTTCTGGCAAACATATTCAATGTCAGAACGAAAGCGGTGTTGTCGCTATTAATAACACTGAAGTAACCGATGAAGACATTGAAAATGTAATCCATATTGCTCGCTCAGTACCAATTTCAGCTGAACGCAAAATGTTGCATGCCTTGCCACAAGAGTACAGCATTGATATGCAAGAGGGGATTAAAAACCCACTCGGCATGAGTGGTGTGCGTATGGAAGCACGCGCGCACATTATTACCTGCTCCAACGACATGGCTAAAAATATAGAAAAATGTGTTGAACGTTGTGGGCTTGAAGTTGACCAACTTATATTCACTGCGCTTGCCTCTTGTTACTCCGTACTGACGGACGATGAAAAAGAGCTAGGTGTCGCGGTGCTAGATATCGGTGGTGGTACTATGGATATCACTATTTATATTAATGGTGCACTGCGTCATTCTGCGGTTATTCCGGTGGCGGGCAACCAAGTAACCGGTGATATTGCAAAAATATTTCGCACACCTATATCACATGCAGAGTCACTCAAAGTACAATATGCCTGTGCAAGTAGCCAAATGGCGAGCAGCGAAGACACGATTGAAGTGCCAAGCGTAGGTGGGCGACCAGCAAGACTGATGTCTAGGCATACGTTGTCTGAAGTGGTTGAGCCACGTTTTAGAGAATTATTTGAACTGGCGATGGAAGAAATTCGTCGCTCGGGATTAGAAGACCAAATTGCAGCAGGTCTCGTCATTACTGGCGGAACTGCTAAAATGACTGGCGCAATGGAAGTGGCTGAAGATATTTTTCAGATGCCAGTAAGAATAGGTAAACCAATTGGTGTAGTAGGTTTAACTGATTATGTTGATGATCCATCATACGCAACCGCTGTAGGTTTGTTACAATACGGGCGTACTATGCAGTCGATGAATGCACAAAAGTCGAAAGCGGATGATAATAATAATTGGTGGAACCGCATCACAAAATGGTTTCAAGGCGAGTTTTAGTACTCAAGTCGGAGAGTAAATATGTTTGATATAATGGAACAACACAGCGAAGAAGCTGTAATAAAAGTAATCGGTGTAGGTGGTGGCGGCGGTAACGCAGTTGAGCACATGGTAAAACAACAAATAGAAGGCGTTCGTTTTATCGCAGCCAATACGGATGCGCAAGCATTACGTAATTCAGCCGCTGATGTAACAGTACAATTAGGCACGCAAATAACCTCTGGGTTAGGTGCGGGGGCTAACCCTGAAGTAGGTCGTGAATCGGCTGAAGAAGATGCCGAAACCATTCGTGCTAGTCTTGAAGGCGCTGATATGGTGTTTATTGCGGCAGGTATGGGCGGCGGTACAGGTACCGGTGCTGCGCCAGTCGTGGCTAAAATTGCTAAAGAGCTGGGCATTTTAACTGTTGCTGTGGTAACCCGTCCGTTTGATTTTGAAGGTAAAAAGCGTGCCGCTGCTGCAGAGCAAGGTATTAGCGAATTATCTGAAATTGTGGACTCGTTAATCACTATTCCAAATAACAAGTTACTAAAAGTATTGGGTAAAGGAACAACTTTACTGGATGCATTTGCTAAAGCAAATGACGTATTGTTTGGTGCGGTACAAGGTATTGCTGAGTTAATTACTCGCTCGGGTCTAATTAACGTGGATTTCGCCGACGTACGTACAGTTATGTCTGCAATGGGCACAGCGATGATGGGTACTGCATCTGCATCGGGTCCTGATCGTGCACAAGAAGCAGCAGAAGCTGCTATTTCAAGCCCTCTTTTAGAAGACGTAGATTTAACCGGTGCTAAAGGCATTTTGGTTAACATTACTGCGGGTATGGATATCGCGATCGAAGAATTTGAAATTGTGGGTAATCACGTTAAGGCGCTAGCGTCTGAAAACGCAACGGTTGTTGTTGGCGCGGTAATTGACCCAGAAATGACGGATGAGCTACGTGTAACCGTGGTTGCAACTGGCTTAGGCGGCGATCGTCGTCCACAGTTTGGTATTGTAGATAACGGTTTCAAAAAAGCGTCAGGCTCTGATGTAACTAGCTCAAGCACACAAACAAGCAGCAGCATGTACGTACCTAGCTTTGCAAGCCAAGGCACAAGTGCGACTGAAGAGCCTGCAACGACATCGCAAACTGAATCAAAAGAGCAAAGCAGCACATCGACTAGCTCTTCAAGTTCAGCAACGAATACGTCGTCAAGTAGTGCTAATAAAACAGATAAGTCTGAGGGTGGCGATTATTTCGACATTCCTGCTTTTTTACGTAAACAAGCAGACTAATTAAAAACAGTACTTTTGTGCGAAATGTGAACAAATATTGTAGTTATACCGTATTTATGTTACACTCCGCCGTCTAACTGTAATATATACTTAAAGTGAGCGAACCTATGATTAAACAGCGTACGATTGCACAAGTAGTCAAAGCCATAGGAATTGGACTTCATAAAGGTGAGAAGGTCACAATAACTCTCCGACCTGCGAGCGCAAATACTGGGATTGTATTTCGTCGTGTCGACCTTGATCCGGTTGTTGATTTTGAAACAACACCTGAAGCCGTTGGTGATACGCAATTGTGTACCTGTTTAATTAACAAAGATGGTGTTCGCTTATCAACTACTGAGCATTTAATTGCAGCTGTTGCAGCAATGGGTATCGACAATCTAATTGTTGAACTTGATAGCTCAGAAGTTCCAATAATGGATGGTAGTGCATTGCCATTCATTTATTTATTACAAAAAGGCGGCATTGAAGAGCAAAATGTTGCTAAACGCTTTATTCGTATTAAAGAAAAAGTACGTATTGAAGAAGGCGATAAATGGGCCGAAGTAGAACCTTACGACGGATTCCATATCGACTTTGAAATTGCCTTTGATCACCCTGCAATTAATGAAAGCCGCCAACGTATAGGTTTAGATATTACCGCACAAAGTTTTACTGAAGAGATTAGTCGTGCGCGTACTTTTGGCTTTATGAAAGATATTGAATACATGCATGCTAATAACCTTGCACTAGGTGGTAGCATGGATAGTGCAGTGGTACTTGATGAATTTAAAGTTTTAAATCCAAACGGTCTGCGTTACCCTGACGAGTTCGTCAAGCATAAGATACTAGACTGTGTAGGTGACATGTTTATGACAGGTCATAACCTTTTAGGTAAAGTAACTGCATTTAAATCAGGTCATGATTTGAATAACAAGTTACTACGCAAAATTATGGCAACAGAGTCAGCATGGGAGTGGGCAACCTTTGAAACGCCTGTTTCGATGCCTGCACCCGGCCTTGAATTAGCAAACGCCTAATCAGTTAATCGCTTACATACAGTTATAAAAAATGACGCTTATTAGCGTCATTTTTTTTGGTTGTTTGTCAGCACAATCAGTCAGGTATTACAGACCTAAAATGGTTTGTAACTGTTTTAACTCAGTGACTTGATACGTTGGCTTAATACCTTCAGGTAAGATTACCCCTGGGTGCTGTAACCAGCAGGTGTCTATGCCTGCATTTTGTCCACCAAGAATATCACTGCTGGCGGTATCACCTACCATTAAAATTTGCTCTTTCGGTGGATTCCCCATTAAATTAAAGGTGTGCTCAAATATCTCTTTTGCAGGTTTAGCTATACCTACTTTTTCAGAAATTACCAGCCAATCGAACATATCTTGCAGCCCAGTATGCGCTAAACGACGTGCTTGTAGCTGAGAAAAGCCATTGGTGATAATGCCTAACTTGGCATGAGGTTTAAGGGCGTTTAATAATTCAACCGCACCGGGTAAAGGCATACAAATTTCAGCCATTGCCGATAAAAAGTCATCATTGAGCTGCTGGGCTGGAACATTAAGCTTATTTGCCAGCTCACTAAAGCGAGTTACTTGCAGGTGGTTTGCGGTAATTTCGTTATTTTGATAGGCAATCCATAATGGCTTATTGGTATTTTGGTAATGTTCATAATCTGCTTTGGTAAAATCCATGCCATAAGCTGCCAACATTTTTTGTAAGCCAGCAAAGGCATTAAAGCTAAATAAGGTTTCGTCGGCATCAAATAATACGTAGTTATACTTCATTAAAACATCCGTTATTGATTATATAAAGTGGGATTAAGAAAAGGCGCCATGGCGAGAGTCAGCGCTTGAGTATAGGTACTTTCTCGTGTCGCATGATGATCAGTTAATAAACCAATAGCACCCCCTTGTTGCTTAATATTGGTGGTATTAAAAGCCTTATCCATCACATCTCCAAGTTCTTCACCTTGCAGCAATGCTTTATAAAAAACCGAAGGCAAAGGTAAGTTACTGCTTCGTCCTGTAACTTGCTGTGCGCCGTCATCAATAACGACATAGGCAAAGGTTGCTGCACCATAGCTAAATTGCGCTGCGCCGCCTTCCATCGCTATGTAGTAGTCTGCTTGATGCTGTGCTTTACAGTAGTTAACTCGGTTTTGCGCTCCCGAACACGTTTGTTCTTCGCCTATAGGCTGATCGGGTACATCTGAAGGTGCGTGAACGCCACTACATTCAATTATATGCTCAGGGAAATACATCGCAAAAATGTGTTTAGCGGCATTTACTTTTACTGGGTTTTTAGACCCTACAACAATTTTAATGGCTTGCGACATACTACTCTCATCATACTTAAAATCAGCAGTGTACGTGAGTTAGACTAAACAAAAAAGAGCAGAATGTATTTGCGATCACTTGATAAAAGAAATGATCAGCTCCATAAGATCATCATATGTTGTTAGATCTTCTAAACCAAAAAGCCTCTAACAGATTATCGATACACTTAAATAGGAATTTCAGGTGGGGCTAATTTTGCTAAGGCGCGTTTTTTCAAAATAATATCTTTGATCAGTGGCGTAAGCACTAGCTCCATAGCGAGTCCCATTTTGCCACCGGGTACTACAAGCGTATTGATCCGCGACATAAAGCTGCCTTCAATCATGCGTAAATAATACGGGAAATCAACGTCATCAATCCCCCTAAAGCGAATAACGACAAAGCTTTCATCAAGGGAGGGGATATCTTTTGCGCTAAATGGGTTGGAGGTATCAACGGTGGGTACTCGCTGAAAGTTAATATGGGTACGAGAAAATTGCGGCGTTATATGATTAATGTAGTCATCCATACTGCGTACAATCGAGTCCATTACTTTTTCACGAGAATGGCCACGTTCTGAGGTATCGCGAATAAGCTTTTGGATCCACTCAAGGTTAATAATTGGCACCATGCCTATGAGTAAATCAACATGCTTAGCCACATCATGATCTTCGTCGACCACGCCGCCATGTAAGCCTTCGTAAAACATTAAATCTGTATTTTGCTCAAGCTCTTGCCAAGGTGTAAATGTTCCAGGTAACTGGTTATAAGGCACGGCCTCATCAAAGGTATGTAAATAACGGCGCAGTTTACCTTCGCCTGTTTCACCATACTTGGTAAATAAGTCTTCTAATGCACCAAAGTCATTGGCTTCTCGGCCAAAATAACTTATGTGTTTACTTTCTTGTTGGGCTTCTCGAATTTTTTTGTCCATTTCAGGACGTGTGTAACGATGAAAGCTATCACCTTCAATAAATGCAGCATTGATATCGAGACTGCGGAAAATATGCTTCACGGCATTGGTGGTGGTTGTAGTGCCTGCTCCAGATGAGCCGGTGATTGCAATAATAGGGTGTTTAGCTGACATGTTTGTTCTCTTTTTTATGACCCGTTAGTTATAAAGACCTTACTAAGCTAGGTCAAGTGACGTCATCAGTAAATAACGTTATCATGAGGTGCTTAAAATTAAAACGAGAGAAAGCATGAAACTGATCAAACCGTTGTTAGGGCTAATAACAATTAATGCTTTAACATTGGGCGTTGCCCAAGCAAATATGCCTAAAAGTCAAATACTGCTTGCCGATTTAAATACTCCGCATGGCATACGCGTAAGCATTATTAGTGATAAAACCAGCTACAACAATCAGCCTCACTTAACCGATACGGGCCTTTATTATACGCGTGAGGTAATCAGTAATAATCAGAGCCAAACTGATATTGCGCTTTACGATTTATCATCAAAACAAACCTCCATGATCACCAATACAGGTGTAAGTGAGTATTCGCCAACAGTAACACCGAGTGATGATAGTTTATCTGCCATCGTGGTTGAAGAAGATGGCAAACAAAAATTATGGCAATATCCGCTGAGCACAGAGCAGGCGCCAAGTCGTATTTTTGATTGGATTGAGCCTGTGGGCTATCACGCTTGGGGTAATAACAACGATTTAGTAATGTTTATTTTAGGTGAGCCACATACATTACAATATACCTCGGTTGTTGCGGCTAAAGGTGAAGTTGTTGCAAATAACATTGGTCGCACACTTATTTACAATAAATCGCGAAGTGAATTTTTATTTAGTCATAGTAAAAATGGCCAGCACCAGTTAGCCCGTTTTGACCCTCAAACCAAGCAGGTAAGCAACATCCTTAGGTTGCCAAACCAAGTACAAGACTTCATCTTAAAAGATGAAAATACTATTGCTTACGCAGTTAAAAACCGTATTTATCAACGAAAATTAACAGCTGGATCTGATATATCTCAATGGCTCGATTTAAGCCAATATTGCGATACTGAAATAAGCCGGTTGAGTTATAAAAATCAGCAATTAGCGTTTGTATGTAGTGTTAAATAAACATTAAATAATAAATTCGGACTTTCACTCATGCATGAGTTAGTCTATTCCCCTATTAAATAAAAAGGAAAGTCACGTGGCATTTAGCGCAGACGAGTTAACAGAGCAGCTGATAAAACTAGAGTGTAGAAGTAATTTTAAAATAAAAAACATTGCTGAGTATATGCTAGCAAACTCTAAAGAAGCGTTTTACACCCATGCCGAAACGGGGAAAGGTAAAATTGTGATCCGTCCTGCATTTGAAGTGTTTAGTGATGACTTTACTGATATTGATGGGGTTGTGCGTACTCAAGGCTATTTTCATAGTAGTGAAATGACCCGTTTTCCCACTCGTATTTATAAAAGCGCACAGCCTATTCATTATGGTGTCGCTTTTAAAATTAACTCTGAACAAGCGGCAAAAGAGTTTATAGCTAAGCTAACCATGATTATTGGTGGTTAATAGAATGGTGCAGGGCTAAAGGCAAAAGGTGCAAGATAAAATCTTCAACCTTCAACCTTTAGCCTTTAACCTTTAGTTTATTTACTATTCAAAAAGCTATTTACTGATTTGAGTTCACGGTTTTTAAGTGCAATACAGTCATTCGTACTTTCTGCAAGCTTACTTAATGTGCGCGCATAGCCAGGTACGTCATCAAGTTTAGCGTCAAAGAACGTTTGCGTTTTCGCTAAACTTTCAGCATCACAGCTAGCAGTAGTAAAGTAAGGTAAGTTAGGCACAAAAAATGGTGGTAAACTTGCTGTTACTTTATCGTAGTTGCTATATATCCAATCAATAAAGAGTGCTTGGCGTTCATCGGTGTAACTTTGCCCCGATAAAATAGTACGCATATCAGAAGCGGTTACTTCATCGGTTAAGCTATATGCAAGCACTGCTTTTTGGAGTTCAGGTTTACCAAAATAACCCATTGCTGCCAACATATTGGTACGAACTTGTGGATCTTTAGTGGTTTTAAAGGTTGCCATAAACTGATCAAGCAGCGCTTTATCACCATGAAAAGCCGCAAGACGTAAGTAAGTACCCGCTAAATAAGGGTCTACTTTTTGTGGATCTTTTAAGTAAGCAGCTGTTTGCTGCTTAGCTTTATTGATCACATTTTTATCTTCACCATCAAAGCCTAAGCGTGATACCACCGCAGCTCGCAGTTGAGCAATAGCGCCATCCTCACCCATTTTTGCTTCTAGGCCATATTTTTTAGCGGCAGGCATGACTGCATTTTGAATAAATGTAGGCCATAAATCTTTGTTGCTATCATCTTTAAAGGTACGTTGCTGAGATGCTAAATAACCTAAAGCAGTGTTAGCTACGCGTGGATGACTATCACTGGCAAATACTTCAAGCGTTTGCATCAGCTTAGCCGCAGAAATTACACCTGCGTCAAGTAAGGCGTCAGTAGCTGATAACAATGCAAGGCGCTCGCGGTCGTTTAATACGCTTGCTGCATTATCAATTAGTGCGTTAAATTGCGCATCGTCCATGACCCAGCGGTAGTAACCTAGCGCACCTTGGTCTGGATATATCCACTCTGGCTCAAAATCTAACTCTAGCGTTTGGTTTTGTTTATTAAGTAATACACTGGCAGTTTTTACTTTATCGCCTTTACCGTACTTAATGGCAACGGGTACATTCCAAAGTTGGGCTGGAGCATCAACACCGGCATTAGCAAAACGGCTTTGCGAAATAGTGAGAGTTTTACCTTGCTGATCAACCTTGATTAAAGGAAATGACGATTGTTCAATAAATGATTTTAAAACACTCGCCACATCTTTATTTGAAGCCTTACCGAGTGCTTCCCATAAATCGGCGGCTTCGGCATTTTTATATGAGAACTCTTTTAAGTAATTTTGAATACCAGCTTGAAATGCGTCTTCACCAATCCAATTTTCAACCATCGCCAGTACTGAGCTGCCTTTGCTGTATGCAAGGCCTAAACCGTCCATAATATCGGCTTCAGTTTTAATTGGTTTACGAATTGGCTTAGTGCTTAAGCGAGCATCTAACGCCATTACATTGTTTTGTGGTAAATCTAGGTGTGATTCAAACTCAGGGTTAAGTTGCTTAGTAATTTTTGCTGCCATCCAGCTAGCAAACGCTTCGTTTAACCATAAGTCGTTCCACCACTTCATAGTCACTAAGTTACCGTACCATTGGTGAGCTAATTCATGGGCAATAATAGAGACATTACGTTGCTTTTTACTACGCGTTGCAGCTTCTAAATCAACCAGAAGAATATCTTCGCGGTAAGTCACTAAACCTGAGTTTTCCATTGCCCCAAACGGAAACTCTGGAACAGCCACTGAATCTAACTTTTTATATACGTAAGGAATACCAAAGTACTCTTCAAGTGCGCCCAGTACTTTAGGCATATTCTCTTTTGCATACTGTGCTAAATGAATTTTACCCTGTGGAGTAATTACACGGCCAGGAATTGGCATACCCTTAATCTCTAGCTCTTCAAACGGGCCTACAGCCATAGCTACTAAGTATGATGGAATTGGTGGCGTTTTATCAAAGTAATGGGTAGTCATATCGCCATTTACCGTCGTTTTTAACTCAGGTGTATTTGAATACACTTTTTGTGAAGTGGGGGCGGTAATAGTTAACTGAAATGGAATTTTATAGCTTGGTTCGTCAAATACAGGAAACGCTCGACGGGCATCGCTCATTTCAAATTGGGTGAAAAGATAAGGAACGCCTTGATCTAGGGTTTTATATAGCCCCACACTTTGGCGATTATATGGCGCTGAGAAATCAATTTTTAAAGTGTATTTACCCGGCTGAATTTGCTCTTCGCAGCTAAATTTAACTTTACCGGTTTTAAGCATTTCGCTGTTTAAGTCGCAGTTTTGCTCACCCAATAGTTGAACCATTTTGGTTGCGTAATCAACACCATTAAGTTCAATGTAGCGTGTTGGTTTAAGCACCTCCAAACTGATTTCAGTCATTCCTGTAAAAGTATCCTGACTTGGGTCGAGCGTTAAAGCGACTTTTTGTGAACTTGGCTTTGCGAGCTTTTCAATGACGAACTCATTAGCGTTAGCAGCATTTATCGCAAGCGCAACGCTCACGGTTAAGAGGCTTTTAAAAAACATAGTTATCCCTAGATTTTTGTTGTTAGAAGAGTGAGTACACTCCATCCTAACAGCTTTTTTTGCTAGAGTAAGCGAACAACAATAAGGAAAAGAGTAACAAAGTTTGTCAGTGGCTATCTCGTGCTAAAAACCGCTGCCAATGAATGTGGGAATTAATAACCCGGAGCTGTTGCAGCACCTTATTTAACAAGGCTATATCGTTAAAGTTATCATGGGGGTAATCATTAAAGCCCATTAAGTAATTGAAGCAGTCTTTAGAGCCTGCTTGCAGGGCATAAATACGAATTTGCTGTTCAAAATTAAGCCGCAAACTACTAATCGCGGTTTTCATTCCGAGTTGATCCACGGAAGGAATTGCACATTTTTGCAAATACCCCGCACGTTCGCCCTCGCCTGAAAACCAAATGCGTACTTTTTCACTGTAGCGTCCTGTTTTTGCTGGGAGGTCAAACAGTAAACGTGTGTGTTTTTGCGCTTTTGCGTAGGCTAAATAATCATTAAGTCCGGCCTTAATAAGGGCGTTATGTACAGGAATTAAACGGGGTTTAATTTTACCATGAGTATGAAAGCTAAAGCAGAGAATGCTATTTTTAACCACCAAGTCATCTAGGGTTAAATAGCCAATTTCATCACTGTAAGCGCCACTGTAGTACGCAATTAAAGGCAGCCAAAAGTGCCAGTGCTTAGCTTGTTCGCGGGCAAGCCGAGTATCACTATAAATATATCCGGTATAGAGCGTATGCAGCTCCATAGCTGAGAATGGACGACGACCAAGATGGGTTTTCAACGCAGTACCTTGACAGTTTTTATTATTTTATACCCCAACTAATCGTTGTTGTTAATTGGGGTAGTGCCAGTAAATAAACAGTTAAAACTTATTCACTTAAAGCGCGAGCTAAACCAACTGGTTCAATTTCTACGCACACTTGATCGTCATTCCAATTTAAACCAACCAGAGCATCATCCGATTTAAGGTCTTCAACCCAATCATCTAAAAATTCATCTAGATTGATTTCTACCGGACTGTAGTCTTTCCACTCTTCTTTACACTGCTCTTTTGCTGTGTCTTCTGATTCCCACAGTAAAAGTACATCGGTGTCGTCAAACTGATTTGATTCACATACAACAAAGCCACCATCTTGTGCACCCAGTGCCCAGATCTGCTCACTAACACGTACTTTTTCTACAAAGCTAACTAGTTGTGATTCAATTTCGATATCGCTCATGTGTTCACCTTTTAAAATTTGAGTCGAGGGTTGGTATTTTTAGCCGCTTGACGCTGACTAAACGCTTCATAAAACTTAACTAACTGCGGCTGCGCGCTAAAATCAGTGAGTTCACGAAAGCAGATCCAATCTAGCAAGCAGTATAAACTGATGTTGAGGCATTCACAGCTTTTAAATTCATCATCGTTTAAATGATCATTTAAATAGTCTAAAGTTTGCGCAATTCGCTCATTTTGCAGATTAAAAAATAGTTTATCAGCTTGCGTGTCAAACCCAGAACGCTGACATATCAATAACTCAACCAATGAATCGTTACAGGCGTTGATGCTAGTTAAAAAATGCTCTTGCGGCCAAGTTAGCGGGTTCTGCTGTGTTTTTTCAAGTAAGTAACGCAGTATATTGTTTGAGTCGCTTAAGTTAAGCGAGCCATCAATTAAGATAGGGATTTTAGCTGCCGGGTTGTGCGACATCATTAAAGAGCGGTCATCGCTTGAGAAAATGTCGAGATTTATAAACTCAAGCTCACAGTTATTTTGTTGTGCCCAAATTCTGACACGGCGAACATAAGGGGAAGAAATAGAGCCAAGTAATTGCATATTGGGGCTTTGCCAACTCCACATAAATAAAAAGCCGCTAATGCGGCTTTATTAATAAATCGATTTGCTTACTCTGAGCGGCTGGTTACTTCTAATAAATGGTAACCAAACTGTGTTTGAACAGGACCTTGTACTTGGTTAAGTGGCGCTGAAAAAACCACCTTATCAAACTCAGGAACCATCATACCAGGTCCGAACTCACCTAATGCGCCACCATCTTGACCTGAAGGGCAATTAGAGTGCAATTTAGCTAGCTCAGCAAAGTCTTCACCTTGCTCAATTTTATCTTTAAGGTCTAAACATTGTGCTTCACTGTCTACGAGTATGTGCCTTGCACTTGCTACTGCCATAAAATCTCCTATTTATAAGTTTAGTTTTTTATCTACTAAGCAACATCTTAGTAAGGTTAAACTGAAAACACAAAATTAAAATGCACTTTTGATGGCGCTTTCTAATTTTGCTGAATCGGGTTTGACGCGGCTATTAAAGCGAGTCACTGATTGACGATCTGCCGAAACCACGTATTTATAAAAATTCCAGTTAGGTGAACTAGTTTTTGCATTTAAGTGCTTGAAAATAGGGTTGGCATCGCTGCCACGCACTGCGCTGGTGGCTAACATAGGGAAAGTAACGCCGTAATTAACATAACAGACTTTAGCCGTATCTTTTTCGTCATTTTCTTCTTGAAAAAAATCGTCAGATGGAAAACCGAGCACCACTAAGCCTTGCTCTTTATATTTTTTGTATAGCGTTTCTAGCCCTTCAAACTGAGAAGTAAAGCCGCAATTGCTGGCAGTGTTAACAATCAACAGTGGCTTATTTTTAAATTCACATAGATTAAGCGTTTCGGTTGAACGAAGCTTTCTCAGTGACACATTTGTGAAGTCATCGCAGGTATCTGTCTTTGCTGAAGGGCTATTAGTGTCTGCTGCATTGGTGGTTACAGATACACAGCCTAGAGCCAGTGTTAATCCGAATATTAATTTTCTTATCATGCGGTTACCTTGAATGCGATTTGATGGGTGTTTATGTAACTTATCATACGCTACTATAGACAAAATTGATCAATTTCACTTATTTTCTATGACTATACGTTTAGCTAAACCTGATGATTTAACTGCTATTGTTGCCATTTATAATGAAACTATCCCTAGTCGAATGGTGACCGCCGATACCGAAGAAGTAACCGTTGCTGACAAACAACCTTGGTTTGATAGCCATACAGCTCAAAGACCTATTTTCGTTTACTGCGAAAATGACCAAGTACTAGCGTGGGTAAGTTATAAATCGTTTTATGGGCGCCCAGCTTACGATGGCACCGTTGAACTAAGCATCTACATTACATCAGCAGCCCAAGGAAAAGGGTTGGGTAAAAAGTTGATGCAATTTGCACAACAACAAGCAAAAAAGCTCGATATTGAAGTGTTACTCGGATTTATTTTTAGCCATAACGAACCAAGCATTAAATTATTTAAGCATTTTGATTTTGCAGTATGGGGAGAGTTGCCCAATGTTGCAAGGATGGATAACCAGCTGTACAGCCTGACTATTTTTGGTAAACATTTAATGTAATCCCACAATCATAGGCAAGCAAAAATTACATTTATGTAGACGATTATGCCAAACCAAAAATTCTATACTATGCTGAAAAGGTGTTTAATTAATTCTTAAAAGTGTACATAAATGGCGCAAAAAATACTTATTATTGATAGCAGTAGCATGATTGCTATGCGCTTAAAAGTACTGCTTGAGCTAATTGGTTGTGAAGTTGAATTAGTTCATTATTCTATGTTTGATCAAAGCAGCAACATAGATGCGTACGATATGCTTGCCTTTTCACAAGGGACACCAACAAATCTGGTTGCTTCGTTGGTAAAACAAGCGACCCGACAATCATTTTTACTTTTAGCTCCCAAGGCTGAAAGTGGTGAATTGCTTGATGCATTTGGTAAATTAAACGAGCTTGTTCCAGATGCCACTATTATTTATCCATTTTTTTCTAATAAAGAAATCACTTCATTTATTGAAGATCTATTAGAAATAGGACCTGATCATATTTTTAAACTGCCTACAATTTTGTTGGTTGATCATGTTAGTGAGCGTTTAGAAATGCTAAAAAGTAGTTTAGTGGGTGCACATATAGAGGTATACACAGCTACAAATCATGATGAGGCACTTAATATTGCCAAACTCAGAATGATTGATATTTTAATTAGTGATTTTAGTTTAAAAGAAGGGCTCGGCTTAGATATATTTACCAGCCTTAAGCAGATACAGCCGCATAGCCGCTGCTTATTATTAACCTCGCGTCCTGCTCAGGTTTCTATGATTGAAGCAATTCGCCAAGGTGTTGAAGACGTTTTAATTAAGCCGCTCGACGACAATGTATTATTACAAGCAGTACATAAGTTGTGGCAAACCGAATTGCTAAAACGTCATAACGCAGAGCTAGTTGAAAGACTACAAGATACAGTCGATGTACTTATTGAAAAAGACAGTTTGCTGCAAGTAATTTTTAAAAATACTCCCGATCCAATCTTACTTTTTGAACGTAAAGGCAAAATAGTAGAGGCTAACGACGCGTGCTTAAAGCTGTTTAATTTACCGTTTAAAAAGCTCATTGCTCACTCGTTATTTCACTTTTTAGATGACGATTCAGTAAAGGCAATAAAAGATAAAATATCGACTTTAAACAGTAATCGGCAATTTAGTTGCGACTTACACCTAGTCAATAAAGATGGCAGTAAAATTCCACTTGTCGGCTCGTTTAATGAAATTGATCATCATGGTGAGATAGC
This sequence comes from Pseudoalteromonas sp. 3J6, assembly GCF_903995135.1. GTDB lineage: Bacteria > Pseudomonadota > Gammaproteobacteria > Enterobacterales > Alteromonadaceae > Pseudoalteromonas. The sequence continues at coordinate 1,477,297 of NZ_LR877185.1, forward strand.
ATTAGCGGTTATTTTTAAAAACGTAACCCATTTAAAACAAAAAGAAGATTTATTACTTGAGGCCAAAGATCTTTTAGAAGAGCAGGTTAGAGCGCGGACTTCGCAACTTGAGCATGCGAAAAACATTGCTGAAGCAGCTAATTTAAGCAAATCAGAGTTTTTGGCGAATATGTCACATGAACTAAGAACCCCTATGCATTCTATACTAAGTTTTTCACGCTTTGGTATCAGTAAGCTTCAAGATGATGATTTTAGTAAAGATAAACTTTTAAAATATTTAACCCGAATAGAATCAAGTGGGCAAAGGCTACTGTCATTACTTAACAATCTACTCGATTTGTCGAAATTAGATGTAGGTAAATTCCCATTTAACCCGCGAGCATGCGATTTAACGACTATTGTTAAAACAAGCATTGATGATGTTGCTGGGATTGCCATAGAAAAAGATATTAAGATTGCATTTAAATCAGATAACCCACCAGTTGTAGCACAATGCGATGAAGAGCAAATTAATCAGGTACTTAGAAACGTATTGAGTAATGCATTAAAATTTAGCGAAGAACATAGCACTATCGAAGTTGCATTGGAAACAGACAATGGTTGTGCAAATATTGAAGTAATAGACAGCGGAATAGGTATACCAGAAGACGAGCTTGAAACTGTTTTTCAAAAATTTGTGCAAAGTAGCAAAACAAATAGTGGCGCAGGGGGGACAGGATTAGGACTTACGCTGTGCCGTGAATTTGTTTCTTTACATCAAGGAACTATAAAAGCCTGTAATAACGAACTTGGTGGGGCAACCATTAGCATTCAGGTTCCTTTGGAAATAAACCTCGATGAATATTTAGCCGATGAGCAATTAGTGAAAAATAGTAGCTAATAACCGAATTGTTTTAATGAACACGATTTATATGGACGAAAAATTATGGCTTTAACTAAAATTCTTGCAGTCGACGATGAACCATTTAACCTCGAAATAATAGAAGAAATCCTAGAGGAATTAGATTTTGAACTTAAGCTGGCTTCGAGTGGCCCGGAATGCTTGAGCATGGTTGAAGAGTATATGCCGCAGGTCATCTTACTTGATGTAAGCATGCCAAAAATGAATGGTTACGAAGTATGTAAAGAGCTCAAAGCGAACCCTAAAACACAAGATATTATAGTGATGTTTGTATCGGCAAGGGGGACTGTTGAGGAACGTATGGAAGGTTATTCAGTAGGTGCTGAAGACTATATTGTAAAACCGTTTGGGCACGATGAACTTAAGCAAAAGCTGAATAAGTTAAATCAAGTATTAATAGAAAAACAACAGCTTGAAAAGCAAGTAAAAGAAGCAACCTCAACCGCTTTTAATGCTATGGCAAATAGCAGTGAAATGGGTCAGATAGTTAACTATATTGAAAATATCGGTTTTATCAACGATGTAGAGGAGTTAGGTAAGGCATTAGTGGAGTGCTTACAGGCGTTTGGTCTACAAAGTAATATTGAATTTAGATGTAACGACAGCAAATCGCACTTTGCTTTAAACGGTGTGTGTTCGCCGATAGTGATTGAGTTATTTGAAATGCTTAAAAACAAAGGTAGGTTACATGAGTTTTCTCATCGTATTTTGGTTAATTACGAGTTTGTCAGTTTATTGATTTTGAATATGCCAGAACAAGATGAGCAGAAGCATGGGCGTATACGTGATCATATTTGTTTTATTGTAAGTGTAACCGAACAGCAATTGCGGGCTATTACTACTAAGAAAATGTTGGTTTCGCAGCAAGAGCGATTAAACAAAGTGGCGAGTACTGTTCACAGTAAATTTCATAGTTTAATTGGATTGCTTAACGATAGCCGGATAAATAACGAAAAAGTATTTAAACAACTTCAAGAGGAGTTAGAAGAGCGGATCCCAACCATGGGACTCGATGAAGACCAGGAAGTGTTTATCTACAAAAAAGTCGACGAAACGATTCAAAATTCGGTGGCACGTCAAGAATCTGTTGATCAGGTTAAAAAAGCGTTCGCAGAGATAGAGCAAGATCTCGCTTTATTGTTGAAAGGTTAAAGGTGCGGGCTGCGAGGCGCGGGGTAAATTCCTTGCTACGATTGGACAAATTAACTTGTAACAGCGACTTTATGTCGCGTCTTTTAAAGGTTAAAAACGAAAGTATGCATTACAGGTTAACTAAGAGCTGTACTTTAATAGTGGCTTCTTATTTACTCCTCATTCTCTTCTCTGTGTTAAATTAGATGTTAGTAAATTATGCACAAAGAGGGCTAAGAGTTCATAGAGAAAGTGATTACATAAAAAGGTAAAAGGCTTACGCGTCTCTGGGGAGGCCTTTTTCGACAATACGAATTAATCGTGCTGTTTTACGCAACTTTTGCCTTTGTTTATCGTGTTGCTGGGCGAGTGCCCAATTTATATGTTCACCCACCAAGTCACTGACTGTTTGGCGTTTATCTTCGAGTGCAGCAATAATTGCCGGGCTAAAATCTGCGTTACCTAAGCCAACGGCTATATTTCGTAGCCAACGTTCATGGCCAATGCGGCGGATTGGACTGCCCTCGGTATTTTTTAAAAAGGTAGTTTCATCCCAAGCAAATAACTCGAGTAAATCTTTGTTTTTTAATTGTGTACGAGGATGAAAGTCAGCCTCATCGGTAATTTGTCCGTAGCGGTTCCATGGGCATACCAATTGGCAATCGTCACAGCCATAAATGCGATTTCCCATTAATGTTCTGTATTGCTCAGGAATAGCGCCTTGATGCTCTATAGTTAAATACGAAATGCACTTACGCGCATCAACCACATAAGGTTCTACAATAGCACCAGTGGGGCATAGTGTTATGCAGGCAACGCATTTGCCGCAGCCCTCAAAAGTGTTTTCGTTATCAATAGGTAAAGGTAAGTCGACAAAAAGCTCACCTAAAAAGAACCAAGAACCCGCCTCTTTATTTATTAATAAAGAATGCTTTCCGCGCCAGCCTAATCCCGCTTTTTCAGCGAGTTGACGTTCAAGTACAGGGGCTGAATCAACAAAAGGCCTAAAGCTATAGTCACCCACATATTGTTCAATTTTTTTACCTAACTGTTTGATTCGGTTGCGCATCAACTTATGATAGTCACGGCCAAGGGCATATCGACTGATATAGGCTTTTTCGGTATTTTTAAGGTTTTTGGCAAAGCCAGAATCAGGTGGGAGGTAATTCATTTTAACTGAAATAACCCGCTGTGTTCCGGGTACTAGCTCATTAGGGCGAGCACGCTTCATACCATGGGCTGCCATATAATCCATTGAGCCATGAAAACCCGCATCAAGCCATCGCTGCAGCTGTGCTTCATGCTTAGTTAAATCAATGTCAGTAATACCCACTTCACTAAAGCCAAGTTCTTGACCCCATAGCTTTATTTGCTGGGCTAGCTGTTCATAATTTAGATTGACGTCGCTCACATGCTTCACATAGTTATATTATAAGCCGCGTAATTTAGCATAATCGCGGCTTGGGTAAAACTAGTCAGCCCTAGTCTACAAAACGCTTTAACTGTTGTTGGGTTTGTTGACTTAGTTTTTGTGATTGCTCAGAGTCATGCAATGCGGTGTCTATTTGTTGCTTTGCTTGTTCGCCAAGCGCCACAATTTGTTCAACCGATTCATGAGTTTGATTTTGTGTATCTTCAAGTAAATGAACTGCGTTAGCTATTTGCTGTAATTGCTGCTGATTATGCTCAAATTCATTGAGCATTTTTCCAAAACCTTCTGAGGTATCGTTGATTGCAGCTTGTGCGTTATTAGAGTGACTAATTAACTGCTGAGACTCTTTATTGGTTTCATTAACCAGCTCATTCATTTGGGTAATAAAATCACTAATTTGGCGGGTTGCATCACTTACTTTAACCGATAGGGTGCGAACTTCATCGGCAACCACGGCAAAACCTCGCCCAGCTTCTCCGGCGCGCGCTGCTTCAATTGCCGCATTAAGCGCTAATAAATTAGTTTGATCAGAAAACTCTTCTACCATTTTTAAAATGCTACGAATGTTTTCACTATTCTCTTTTAAGCCTGCAATCGTTTTAGAAAAACTACCCAGCATTTCATTAATAAGTCTCACCTGTTCAACCAGTTTAGACAGTTCGCTCGCAGAGAGCTTAACAAAGCTAAGGTGTTCATTATTTACCTGATGTACGCTATCAGTGTTACTTACTATATCTTGCAGGCTTTGGGTAATTTGGTTACTGGCATTAATTATGGTGTGGCTCAAGTTAATTTGCTGTTCGCTTAGTTGCTCTGTGTGCTGCATTGATTGCGTTACTTGGCTATTACTTTGCACGCTTTCCTGAGCGCTGCTGTAGGTCGTACTTAATAAGCTGTTTAAATGCGTAGTAAACTGATTATATTGTTCACTTAAATCTCTAAATTCATCAAAAGTAAAATGAGGAAGTTTGGCAGCTAAGTTGGCATCTTGTTGATTAATATTAATCAACGTATCGCGCATGGCTTTTACCGGGCGCACAATTAAAAAGCGCATATAAAAAATAGTAAATATAAAACCGGCAACAATCAGCAGGGTTAATGCCCAAAATAGCCCTGTGCTTTGTTGATTTTCAGAGAGGCTACTGTGTAACCAAAATAATGTAATAGCTTGAAATAAAAATACAAAGCTTAAATTACCCACTATTTTTCGGGTTAAAGTAAAAAATAGAGTTTGTTCTAAAAAATTATAAATACGCATGTAGCTACTCATTAAATAGTGACCTACTAAATTATTGTTTTTATAGCATAAATAGCAATTAAATAATTAGTTATAGTTCATTTAATTGCGCCAAAAAATGCTTAGTTCGTTCAGGGTCGTTAGTAAAAATGCCATCAACACCACAGGCAAGCATCAGTTTAATATCTTCAACTTCATCTACGGTGTAGGCAAACACCTGTAAGCCGCGCAGTTTGGCATCGTCAACAAACGACTTGTTCATAAAGTTTTTGTCAACATGAATGCTAAAGGCCTGTAAGTCTTCAGCAAACTTCGCATACTGCAATGGAATTGATGCAGTAAGTGCGCCAATTTTAAGCCAAGGCAAGCGGTTCTTTAGCCAGTGTAGTTGATGATGATTAAATGATGAAACTAAAATATTGTCTGCTGATATCTTATTTGCAGTAATATTCATTTCTAGTTGCGCAGCAAACTTTTCTAGTTCAAAAGTATGTTTTAGCTCTAAATTAAGTAAGGTTTGATTGCTATTCCAGTCAATTAGTTGTTGTAGGGTAGGCACTTGCTCACCATTTCCCGCATCAAATTGTTGAATTTGCTGAGCGCTTAGGTCGCACACTTTACCTTTACCATTAGTAGTTCTATCTAGATAGGTATCATGAATAATCACGTAGTCATCAAGTGCGCTTTGTACATCAACCTCAATGCCATCTACATTTGCTTTTAACGCCGCCATAATGGCGCTATGTGTATTTTCAGGAAAGTGTGTGCTTGTGCCTCTATGAGCAAATATTTTCATGGCTGCTTTTTCCGTGAGATTGACCAAGTTTCAAAGCACGCAGCACTAACAATCAGTGCACCACCAATCAGGGTCATCACTGAGGGGCGTTCGTGCAAAATAATTATAGCCAGTATTGTGCCATAAAGGGGCTGTAAGCAAGAAATCAATCCAGCGGTCGCTGCTGATAAATGTTTTAAACTCGCTGCAAATAACGAATGCGGCATCGCAGTAAACACCACACCGGCGATAAGCAGCAATATTAAATCAGTATCATTAATTTGTGTTATGGGTACTTCAATAAATGCACATAGCATCAGGCTTGCCACTAACGTTTGATAAAACATGGTTTGCGGTCCACCATACTCACTAAAGTAGCGTTTATGGGTAATATTACGAATAGCAAAAAACAACGCTGATACCACCCCCGTCACAACACCTAAAGTGATGTCATCGCCTAAATTAACGTTAGGGATCAATAAATAAATGCCAATAATCACCACCACAGCGCTTATTATATCTTTTGTCTTGGGCTTACTTTTATTAGATAGAGGCTCTAAAAATACCGTGATCACGGGATAGGTAAAAAAAGCTAACATGCCCACGGTAATTCCCGCCAATTGCATGCCTGCAAAGTAGGTTACCCAGTGAATACCTACGGCAACGCCTAATAAAATGGCAATCACATAATCTTTGGCGTGATGCAGCTTAATTGGTTTTTTTTGCAAAGTCAGTAGCACACAAATTGCCACCCCAGCGATAGCCGCGCGATAAGCGGTAATATCTAATGCATTCAAACCAATTAGCTTTGCGAATAAGGCGGTGCCGCCAAATAAAAGGACGGCAATATGTAAGTAAATTAAGCTTTGTTGTTGGGACTGCACGAGATTTCCTTGTCACTTTTTTTGGCTATATTAGCATTGCTTTTACACTCAGAAGATGAATTTTTCTATTTCATGACAAATGTCAGCCAAGTTAATGACACTTCACACTCTTATATATTTTATCTAATGGCATAGTTACTTTACTTATATTGGAGGGTGTTATGAATTCCTTAATTTTAATAAGCTTAAGCATTAGCGACTTTGTAGAAACACTAAGTTTAACTGCGACTTATGAAGATTGTTTTATGTTCGCATTCATTTTTATGTTATTAATATTTATTAATAAAAATAGTGCTATAAACAAAAACAATAGGCCAGAGGTATTAGTATGAGTTCGCTAAGTAGCTTTTCTCAACAAACGGATAAAACGTTTTGGAAGTATGGCCATTTAATTTTTACCGGCTTTTATTTATTGCCATTAATTATTAATTTTGACCAATTTACAAAAAGCCAAATGAGCCTATGTTTAGCTTTTTATATTGCTTTTATTATTTTGTACATAAAAGCAATTAACTGCAATAACACAAAAATTACCCCCTTATTTTTAGCCTTGCTCGCCATTTGTTTTAGCGCCACTTTTTTTACCTCTGGCACACCTACTTTGTATGGTTTTGTTGCTTATGTGGCAGGGTATAGTTATACCCAAAAGCAGCGGTATTATGCCGCATTAGCCATTATAGTCGCGCTTTTTGCAAGTTCGTATTTAAGCGATATAGGAAAGCTTCAGTACTTTTTGGCTGTGGCATTAATATTATGTGCCGCCTTATTTAGCTATGGGATTGCAGCAAAAAGAGAGCGCGAACATAAAAAGCGCGAACAAGAAAGCGCAAAGCAATTGGAGCAACTAGCAGCCATTGCTGAGCGTGAACGCATAGCCCGAGATTTACATGATATTTTAGGTCACTCACTGTCATCAATAGCTTTAAAAGCTGAACTTGCGAATAAACTAAATCAAGGTGAACGATACGCGCAGGCTAATAACGAAATAGCCCAAGTAGCAGATCTTGCAAGACAGTTACTGAGTGATGTACGAAACGCGGTAAGTGATTTAAAGCAGCTCAACTTAAACAGCCAAATAACACAGCTAAAACAAACACTCAAAGAGCAAGGCTTTAACATAAAATTTAACGTTAATTTAGCGACGTTACCTGCCAAGGTTGAGGGCATTGCGAGTCTTATTATTAAAGAGTCAGTGACTAATTTATTACGCCATAGCAGCACAAAAATCGGTTCTATTAATATAGAACAAACAAAGCGGCAATTACTTATTGCCGTTATTGATAACGCGCCATGCACCACATTAAAAGCGGGAAATGGTTTAAATGGCATTAAAGAGCGAGCAGAGCAATTAAACGGCAGTGCAAAATTTACCTGTGGCGATACATTTACTTTAAACGTTGTACTGCCATTAAGTGCTGAGGATTTAAAATGATCAAAGTATATTTAGTTGAAGATCAAGCGCTGGTGCGCGACGCAGTTGCCGCTTTATTAAGCCTCGACTTTAATATTGAGGTAATTGGTCAAGCATGTAATGGGCGAGATGCGTTAAATGAAATCAGCGCGCTTAGTAAAGACTTACATCCAGATATCATTTTAACGGATATAGAAATGCCAAGCATGAATGGCATTGAGCTTAGTGAGCAAATAGCCGCTAAATATCCTGCAATTAATATGGTAATTATGACCACTTTTTCACGTGCTGGTTATATTAGGCGCTCTTTGAATGCGGGTGTTAAAGGTTTTATTTTAAAAGAAGCACCCAGCGAAGAGCTAATAAACGCGTTAAAAAAAGTAATGCAAGGGCAAAAGGTGATTGACCCAGAACTTGCCATTAATGCCCTAGACGATGCCGACCCACTCACAGATAAAGAGCGTAAAGCCTTAAAGCTTGCAAGTGATGGCTTAAAAACCAGCGAAATAGCTAAGCAGCTCTATATAAGTGAAGGGACAACGCGTAATTATTTATCTGATGCGATTGCAAAGCTCAATGCCACAAACAGGATAGATGCAGCGCGTATCGCTCGGCAAAAGGGATGGTTATAAATAACTTCTTTAATGATTACAAAAATAGGCACTTTATAAATTTTATACAACGTATTACTATTCAGTGCATAACTATAAAAGTAACGAAAAGTGCTAAAAGCGCAGCTAAATGCACTCAAAGAGGCTCGAATGACCGCATTAATAAAAATTACCACTGAGCAAAACGTGGCAATACTTACCATGAATACCGCTGAAAACCGCCATAACCCTAGTTTTATAGCTGAACTTAATCAACACTTAGATAGCATAGAAGCCAATGGCGATATTAACGCCGTAGTATTAACCTCAAGCAGCGATAAAAGCTGGTCATTGGGAATAGATTTACAGTGGATGGCAAGTCCAGATAACACGCCTGCAGTTATTGCCGATTTTATGAATTCGATAGGGCAGTTATTTAAACGCATAGTGACGTTTCCTATGCCTATCATTGCTGCACTAAACGGTCACACTTATGGTAATGGCTCGGTGTTGGCATGTGCCTGTGATTTTCGGTTTATGAAATCGGACAAAGGCTTTTTCTGCTTTCCTGAAGTTGATGTACTGGTACCGTTTGTACCGTCTATGTTTCCGATTATTAATAAAGCGATTAATCCTCAATTTTTTAACCGCTTAGCTATGACTGGCGAGCGTGTTGACGCGCACAAACTGCTACAACAAAATGTGGTAGAAGCGATTTTTGCTGATGAGCAAGCCTTGCAAACGGGTGTGTTAGAGTTTGCGCAAAGCTTTAATAAAAATCGTTGGATATACGCTCAAAACAAAACCCAAATGAACAAACCAATACTCGATGTTATGGCTGCACAAGATTCGGCTTTTATTGAACATATCAGCACGCTATTGTGGAAGAAACTACAGCAAAAGTAAGCTGTTTTTATAAAAGTGAGTAAACATCAGCACAGCTAATTTACTCACTTTTATGTGCATTAATTAAGTAGGTGTTAAGTGTTATTTAGCTACATTGCTACAAAATGCAAAAGCTAATAACGCTTTATTAAAAGTTTAATGGCTTTTACCTGTCTCATTTCGAGTATATGAGTTAAAATGCTTACATAACCAACTAACAAGATAGTGAATGTCAAACCAAGATCCAAATCTCAGTCGAGAACAAGAAAAGTACGAAAACCCAGTCCCTAGTCGTGAGTTTATACTTACTCACCTTCAAGAGCGTTCAAAACCTGCTAATTACACACAGTTATGTGAAGAACTCGCAGTCAACGATGAAGAACGACAAATAGCATTTAAGCGCCGACTTCGTGCCATGGAGCGCGACGGGCAATTGTATTTTAATAAATTTAAATGTTATGCCCTGATTGACGAAGCCGGTTTAACCAAAGGCAAAGTTGTCGGTCATAGAGACGGTTTTGGCTTTTTAGAAGTTGAAGGCGAGAGCAAAGACTGGTTTATTGCTAAGCATCAAATGAATATGGTGCTACATGGCGACATTGTTCTTGCGAAAGGCACTAAGCGTGGTTCAGGCTCAAAATGCGATGCCCGTATCATTAAAGTGCTTACTAATGAGCGAGCGCCTATTGTTGGCCGCTATTTTGTTGAGCATGGTATTGCTGTGGTGGTTGCTGAAGATCCGCGCATTACTCAAGATATTATTATTTTACCGGGTAACGAAAAAGGCGCACGCCACAACCAAATGGTGCAAGTGCAAATAACTCAAAATCCAAGCCGCAATATGAATGCGGTAGGTAAAGTGATTGACGTACTGGGCGAGCATTTAGCGCCGGGTATGGAAATTGAAGTTGCGCTGCGTAATCACGATATTCCACACGTGTGGCCTGAAGAAGTTGAGCAGCAAGTTGCCCACTTAGGTGAATTTGTTGAAGAAGCCGATAAGCAAGGCCGTGTTGATTTACGCGGCTTACCACTTGTCACTATTGATGGCGAAGACGCTCGCGACTTTGATGACGCTGTTTATTGTGAACCTAAAAAGTCAGGTGGTTGGCGTTTATGGGTAGCCATTGCCGATGTATCCCATTATGTAGGTATGAACACGCCGCTTAACAAAGAAGCGATAGAGCGCGGTAACTCAGTGTATTTCCCTGAGCAAGTTATTCCAATGCTGCCAAAAGTATTGTCTAACGGTTTGTGTTCGCTTAACCCTGAGGTAGATCGCCTGTGTATGGTTGCAGAAATGACCGTATCGCAAGAGGGTAAGCTGTCGGGCTATAAGTTTTACGAAGCACTAATGAATTCGCATGCTCGTTTAACCTACACCAAAGTAAATGCCATTTTACAAAATGACGAAAAGCTTTGTAAAGAATACGCAGCTGTAGTGCCACATTTAACTGACTTACAGCAAATGTACATGGCATTAAAAGCAGCACGCCAAGAGCGTGGTGCAATTGAATTTGAAACACTCGAAACCCGTTTTGTATTTAACGCACAGCGTAAAATAGAATCTATTGTGCCAGTTATTCGTAACGATGCGCACAAGCTGATTGAAGAATGTATGATTTTAGCCAATGTATCGGCGGCTAAATTACTTGAGAAACACGAAGCAAGTGCGTTATTTAGGGTGCATGATGAACCTGATAGCGAAAAACTGGGTAACTTTACTCAGTTTTTAACTGAGTTGGGTATTGAGAGCACGCTAAGCGATGAACCCACCCCGAAAGAAATCACTCATGTGTTGGCTCGTTTAGGGGACCGTCCTGAAGCTGAACTTATTCAAACTATGCTACTGCGCTCAATGAAGCAAGCGGTATATCAGCCAGATAACATAGGTCACTTTGGTTTAGCATTATCAGCTTATGCGCATTTTACCTCGCCAATTCGCCGTTACCCCGATTTAGTGGTACACCGTGCAATTAAAGCGGTGTTAAAAGCGCAGGGCCAACAAACGTCAGGTGAATATGCCTACAGCGATGATGAAGTCGATCAACTTGGTGAGCAGTGTTCAACTACTGAGCGTCGCGCAGACGATGCCACCCGTGAAGTAGCCGATTGGCTAAAATGTGAATACATGCAAGATCATGTAGGCACGGAGTTTAACGGGGTTATTTCATCGGTTACTAATTTTGGTTTATTTATTCGTTTAGACGATTTACAAATTGATGGATTAATTCATGTTACCAATTTAGGTGATGAATACTTCCAACATGATGCGGCTAAACATTGCTTGGTGGGTGAACACACACATACGGTTTATCGCTTAGGCGATAAAGTAACTGTACAAGTTGCCTCGGTAAGCTTAGATGATCGCCGAATTAACTTAACGCTTAAAGGCGATGTGGCTCAAGATCGTTATGCGCGTCGTCGTGCGCCAAAAAAGAATGCCCCAGCAAGCGTTCGCTCGCAACTTAAAGCCGGTAAAATACCGGGTAAAAAGTCAGCAAGCGACAGTAAAAAACCAAAAGGTGGAAAAAAGCCTGCAAGTAAAACTAAGGCAGCGGGTAAGTCTAAAGTAACAGCGGATGACACCACCGCGAAGAAAAAAACCAAAAAGAAAGCGGTCAAAAAGCCTAAAAGACCAGGTAAAAATGCCCGTAAACGTAGTAGCCCAGGAGCAAACAATTCGTGAGTAATGAATTAATTTTTGGCTTTCACTCTGTTGAAGCAATTTTAGCAAAAGAGCCAGAGCGCTTTATAGAAATATACGCCCTTAAGGGACGTGATGATAAGCGTTTATCGCCTGTGATTGAGCAAGCGCGTCAGTTTGGTATTTCAGTACAGTTTATGCAACGAAAAGCGCTTGATAACAAAGCGAAAGATGAACAGCATCAAGGCATTATTGCCAACGTAAAAGCGGCGCGAGTGTTTAATGAAAAAGATCTCGATGAGATCATTGAACGTGAAGACACGCCATTTTTACTGGTGCTTGATGGCATTACCGATCCGCATAATTTAGGTGCTTGCTTACGTAGTGCCGATGCAGCGGGTGTACATGCGGTGATTGTTCCTAAAGATAAATCAGCAAAGCTTAATGGCACAGCACGTAAAGTGGCCTGTGGCGCAGCAGAAACGGTACCGCTTATTCAGGTAACTAACCTTGCACGTACATTACGTGAAATAAAAGACGCGGGCGTTTGGGTTGTAGGTACTGCCGGTGAAACCGACACACATGTATTTGATGCCAGCTTAACAGGCCCAATGGCGATTGTGATGGGTGCTGAAGGCGAGGGCATGCGCCGCTTAACGCGTGAGCATTGTGATGTGCTCGTTAAAATCCCAATGGCAGGCACGGTTTCAAGTTTAAATGTATCGGTAGCAACCGGCATTTGTTTATTTGAAGTGTTACGCCAGCGCGCAGAAACAAATTAAGCCTAAGCTAATCACATAGGCATTAAAAAGCCGAGATTGATTATATCAATCTCGGCTTTTTTGTACTTTTAAGTTAGCGCTTTATTAAAAGCTGTAAGAGTAACCCATTTGTACTGAGCGTGGCTTACCTGGTTGAATACCTCCATTTGCGCGGTTAGCAATGTAGGTTTTATCAAACAGGTTATCAACGCTTAGGTATACTTTTTGATTTTCATCAATTAAGTACTTAGCAGCTAAATCCCATACAACACGGCTATCAATCGCATTTAAACCTGAGTCAGAAAGGTCAGCATGTGCATCCGATACGTAACGTATTTGGCTGTTAACAACAAAGTTATTCACTTCGGCACCAAATGATAAAGCAACTTGGTTTTCTGGTACGTAAGGCATTGCATCGCCTTTTTCTACAGAGCCCCAAATTTCTGAATCAAATGTGTTTTTAAACTCTGAATCAGTGTAGGTGTAAGTCAGTTTAACTGGGAACGCAACTGATGCAGTATTAAACGTACGACCAGCGCTAAATTCAAAGCCTGATACTTCTACTTCACCGTAGTTGTATTGGTCGCCAATGTTGTCGTCGCTACAACCTACTGACGCGGTACAGTTACCATGCATGTTGTCGTAATCAGAGTAGAATGCAATCACTTCACCGTTAAAGCCGTTTGCATTAAAACGAGAACCAAACTCAATGTTGACGCTTTCTTCTTCGTCTTGGTCAGCATTGCCTGGCGCTGCGGGTGCATAACCTTTTTGAATGCCTGCAAGTAACGTTACGTTATCGTTAAGTGTGTAAGTAGCGCCTAAAGACGGTACTAAAATTTCAGTATCGTTTGAAATATCTTTCGTTAAGCCTTGGCTACGAGTTGGATCTGATTTAGCCCATTCTTCACGGGTAATAGTAATGTCTTCATAACGCAGACCTGCACTCACTACTAATGCATCCATTGTCCATTCGTCTTGAATAAATAGGGTGCTTGCTTTTGCGCTGTCTAAGCGATTGCTATTAGAGCCAGGTGCGCCTTGCGAAGTAAGAGTCATGCTTAAATCTTGATTAAGCGTGTATTTGTCTTCCCACTGGAAACGATCCATTTCATCTTCGTGGTAACGTACGCCAACCGTAATGTAGTGATCGCCCGCTGGAATGTGTAATTCAGACTGCACGCCTTTGGCTTGGTAGTCGCGGTTATTAGCTTTAACACCGATGTTTTCGATACCTTCAGCCGTTGGGTTTGCTTCAAATTCACTGTATTGCTCAAGGTAGCTTTCGCTTACTTTACTGGCTTTGTACCAGTTACGGTGGAAGTCGTTTAGATAAGCGGTTGCTAAAAATTCGTAACCTTCACCAAAGCGGTATGCATAGTTTACTTGGTATGCATTATGACGGGTGTTCATCTCATCATTTTGCGATGCCGCATAACGACGGTTAGGATTTTCTTGGTAATCTGCGTTAGTTAAGCCCATGTACGTTTCGTCTGATGTTTCTTCAGAGTACTTAGCTTTAAACTCAATGTTGTGGGCATCGTTTTCACCAAAGGTATGGCCAAATTTTACCAGTACGTCATTTTTTTCAAAACCAGTGTTGTCATCGCCTACAGGTAATTCTTTAAAACCATCAGCGCCGTAAGAAAACACTTCAATTAAGCCAGCAGTGTTATTTTTTTCTTTAGCGAAGTAAGCGTGACCTTTATAGTAACCATCGCTACCAAGTGCCGCGTCAACCATACCCATAGAGCTATTTGCTTCAGTTGGTAAGCTGCGAGAAAGTAAATTTAATACACCACCGGTAGTGCGCGGGCCATATTTAACTGAGGCAGCACCTTTTAATACTTCAATTGATTCCATACGACCCATAGTTGGGAAGTAATAAGCCGATGGTGCAGAATAAGGAGCCGGTGCAACGAGTACGCCGTCTTCCATTACTGAAATTTTATCGTTACGGCCAGTACCTGTGCCACGCATACCAATGTTAGGACGCAGACCATAACCATCTTCTTCTTGAACGTATACACCTGGTACAGATGCTAATACGCGAGAAATATCGGTAAATTCGAATTTTTGCAATTCTTCATCAGAGATAAATGTAGCCGATCCTGGAATATCGTTAATTGCTGCTTGTGAGCCAATAACGGTAATTTGTTCAAAGTTGCGTTCAACGCCGCCGGCATCTTTTGCCATTGCTGTAGCACTTAAAGACAGCGCTACGGCTGCAGTTAACGAGGAAACTAAAAATTTATGTGACATTGATTACCCTAAAAATAGTTCAACTACTAAAATTGGCGTAATTTAAACATGTTAACGAATGAGAATCAATATTATTAAGTTTTAGTTATATTTACATTTGCCGTAAAAACACGCTATTTTTATAACATTTTTAACTAGGGTCTGTTGATCTTTCAAGGTTAAATTTGCAGCAGTCTGTTTGGTATTTAGGCAAGGCAGAGCCTATGTGGTGTGGTTATTCCCCATAAATAGGCGATAACGCAGCATCAATGCCAAACGAGTG